>CAYSMQ010000728.1:0-1501 GCA_964432035.1 uncultured Ardenticatenaceae bacterium | reverse complement strand
CCACAGCCAGCGCCAGGTCGCCCATCTTCTCCTGCTCCCGCGCTAGAGCAACGATGCGGGCGGCGGTGTGCACCAATTCCTGGTTCGGCGCAATTACCTCATTTTCGCTCAGCTGCAAATCAAAGATAACGTCGCGCAGATCCCGTGGGCTCAACTGCCCGCGCATTGTCTCGAACAGCTCACGCGAGTCCCCGTAGACGCCTTCACCATCGGTGACAACGGCGGGGTGCGGCGTTGCAGGCGTTGCTGCTTTCGGCTGTGGCGCGTTCTCGTTGTTGAGCGTGCCGTCTACAGCAAGGAACGGACGCAAAACGCTCCAAAACCAGATCGCTGCCCCGGCAAACAGCGCGCCGGTTATGATGTAAAAAAAGAATCCAACGTCCGCCAGCACTTCTTCGCGGCCAAACGTGGTCCAGATCGTATCGAGCAAAAACGCCGTACTGACCGTAAGCAACCCGATCCCCCAGACGATTTTGGAGTTGCGCAAGAACATCACCAGGAAGATGAGTACGACGACGAGTTTGAAAATAAAATAGAGGTCCATATCGCCAGAATTGTAACACCGGACGCGTCGATGGCAATTACGCCAGTGAAATTTGGGTACTCTATTAGATGATGTGGCTAGCTCTGCACCTTTTCTAGTACAATGGTCGCGATTAGCATTGTTATAAACACGTGCGCGTAGCGCCACGCACATGGTCTACAGCGCGACGAAAATGAATGTATGCAGCTCCACCTGGTAATGGTTTAGGAGGATTCATGACCGACAATTCGACCGAAGCGGAAACGAAGAGGACGACAGCGATGGCCGAACGGGCGCGTGATCCAGGCTTCTGGAAGGAGATCTGGACCCAGGTTCGACTGGTGTGGGCCCTCATCCGTGATCCGGAAGTCCCAATCTATCTTAAGCTACTTCCCGCCGCCGTTGTTCTATACGTCCTCTTTCCGTTGGACTTCGCGCCTGATATTTACCCTATTCTAGGCCAGCTCGACGATCTGACCGCGGTGCTTGTCGGCGCCAAGGTGTTCGTGGAAATGGCCCCGCCCGACGTCGTCGCCCGGCACCAGCAACGGTTTAGCGAGGAGTTGGCAAAACAGGGTCAGGAAGGCGAGGATGCGTTGAAGGAAGCCATCGTCGTCGACGCCGAGCATGAGATTATTGAAAAGAAGGCGGAGGAGATGGAGTAGTGGCAATTTGGACAGGAGCCCAAGATTAACTGGGCTCCTGATTACCAACTATTTCTAGAACTGTAAGTCAACGCCGGAGGTGCGCAAAAACTCAAGCAACAGGTCGCCACCTACAAAGTACATCAGTAAAGCGCAGCAACAGCAAAGCAAGAGCAAGCCGACCACTGCAATGATGATGTTACGATTGCGGTTGGAGTCAGATTCTGATTTGGGCGGAGGCGAAGGTGGCGGAGGAGGGATGCGGTCTGGAGACTCCACAGGCGGCTTTGCTGCCGGCTCCGGTGCCTCTTCGAAGGAGGGAAGCTCCGACTCC
>CAYSMQ010000727.1:0-1505 GCA_964432035.1 uncultured Ardenticatenaceae bacterium | reverse complement strand
TCGTGGAAACCGACCGCGAGGAACGCGTGCCGGGCTATGAATCGTGGTGGGACGTCCCCGTCGCCGACGTCTCCACCCAGGAATCTGTACGCGCTGCCCGCCAAGAGTATGAAGAAGCGCGGCGGCGACATCGTTACTATCTGTAGCTAGCCAGGTGCCAGGCACTTTCGAAAGTGCCTTGTATGTTAATAGTGGTGTGATAGGTTGGTAAGAAGAGACCTAGGCATCTGGCAGAAGAGCGGTAAAGTTCAGAAGTGCCTAGAGGCTGAGACCTTGTGTGCCAGATTAACTCCCGCTCTTCCTGCATCTGCCTAAGGATGAACGATATCTTAGGCCCTCCCAGTACAGATGGGAGTGAGCCTCCATTCACAAGGCTGTCCAATAGCAGATGGTTGCCGTCACAAGAACATAGGCTGCTTGCCCTCATAAGAATACAAGGAGACGCTCTTTATGCAATTCCTGGGAATTGACGTGGCTAAAGATACCTTCGACGTTGCCCTGGTCGGCGGTCCACAGATTTATCGTGGTCACTTCAGTAACGACCGCACCGGTCACGCAAAACTCGGGCGCTGGTTACAGAAACGTTGCCAGGACCAAGTTCAGGCTTGTCTGGAGGCCAGCGGTCGTTATTGGGAAGCGCTCGCCTTGTTCTTGGATGAGCAGGGCATCGCCGTCAGCGTCGTCAATCCCAAGCTCATCAAGCGCCACGGCGAAACGACCATGCAGCGCAACAAGACAGACCGAGAGGATGCGCTAACGATTGCCGACTACTGCGCGAAGCACCAGCCTGACCTCTGGACAGCGCCCGCGCCGGCCTACCAGGAACTGAAGGAGATGGTGCGCCATGTCCAGGCCTTGAAGGCGGACCGGCAACGGGAACGCAACCGGCGCCAGTCAGGCGTACAGAACAAGGAAGTCTTGGCCACCATTGATGCCCATCTTGCCTTTCTCCAGGAGCAGATCGACGCGCTTACCCAACGCATCAATGACCATATTGACCACCATCCCGAGCTCAAAGCTGACAAGGATTTGCTAACTTCTATCCCGGGCGTCGGTGACGTCATCGCCAACACCTTCATGGCCGAGGTTCCCGACGTCGGTCGCTTTCCTCAGGCATCAAAACTGGCAGCCTATGCCGGCCTCACGCCTGGCGAACACCGCTCTGGTTCGTCGGTCCATCATCCACCTAAACTGGTCAAGTGGGGCAATGCCCATCTACGCACTGCTTTCTACATGCCTGCCCTCAACGCCCACAAGTTTAACCCAATTGTTGCCACCCTCAGGAAACGATTGCAACGTCGTGGCAAAAGTAAAATGACCATCGTCGTCGCCATCATGCGCAAGCTTCTCCATCTTTGCTACGGTGTCCTGAAGACTGGCAAACCATTTGACCCAAAGCATGCGATCAACGTCAATACCGCTTGACTTCCAACACGATATCTGGCACCTTGCGGCGCTACGCTGGAATCTCGCAGTTTAGCGCTTCCAGCGCGGCGTGCCATTCT
>CAYSMQ010000726.1:0-1505 GCA_964432035.1 uncultured Ardenticatenaceae bacterium | reverse complement strand
GGTCCCACGATCACAAAATCATTGTACATGACGTCTTCCCGTCGCACGCCATGCCGCGCCTCCATAAATGCATCTTCGCTCGAACGGTCGTGGACCAGTAACACGTCGGCGTTACCATCTTCGCCGAGCTGCAGTGCCTGTCCCGTGCCTACGGCCACAACGTCCACGTCGATACCGTGTTCTTCTTCAAACTGCGGGATCAGCACGTTAAGAAGGCCGGACTCTTCAGTGCTCGTCGTCGTCGCCAAAATTAACCTGTCGCCCGACTCTTCTCCTTCCTGCGCTTCGCCGCTCTCCGTATCTTCTCCGCTTTGTGCTTCTCCTTGCTGCTGTACCTTCGATTCTTCCGGCGCCGCCGTGCGCGTTGCTTCCGCACCACATCCTGCCAATAGCCCCAGGGCCAATGCAAATATGACCAGGACAATTGGCCATGAGAAGTTTCTACTTATGATCTCTCTCATGGAGTTCTCCATCTTTTTTAAAAAGCTAGTAAGCCATGTCTCCCGATACAAACGCCGCCGTACGTTCATCCTGCGGTGATTCAAAGAAAGTGGTCGCATCGGATACTTCTATCAAGTCTCCATCCAGCAGAAAGGCCGCCCGTTGGGCCAATCGTCGTGCCTGAAAAATATTATGTGTCACGATGACAATCGTGGTCCCGTCACGCGCGTTGAGCTTTCGGACCACCCCCTCGATCAACTTCACGTTATACGGATCAAGGTTGGCCGTCGGCTCATCCATCAGCAGCACGTCCGGTCGCAAGATCATGGCGCGCGCCAGTGCCACGCGCTGCGCCTCCCCGCCAGAGAGCGTACGTGCATGCTGTCTGGCCATCTCCCCCATTCCCACCTGTGCCAGCACGTCTTCGACCGTTGCCTGTGCATTTCGTTCACCTCGCAGGCGCAAACCATAGCTAACATTTGCCTGCACGCTTCGCTTTAATAACAAAGGGCGCTGGAACACCGTCGTCACCCGCCGCTGCACATCAATCGAGGGCACGCGCTCCTCACCGTAGACTTGCCCGTCAAACACAATCTGCCCCGTTGTCGGGCGTTCAAGAAAATTCAGCAAGCGTAGGAGCGTGCTCTTTCCCGCGCCGCTGGGGCCCACAATCGCCAGCACTTCACCCCGCTTCACGTCCAATTTGTCCATCTTCAAGACGCAATGGTCCTCGTACACTTTACTCACGCCACGAAGACTAAATATTGCGTCACTCATTAATGGACCTTCCCTGTGAAATCAGCATCAGCGCGTTTACCACAAAAGCCAGCGACAACAGAATCACCCCTAAGGCAATCGCCAGTTCAAAGTTGCCCTTTCGTGTCTCCAGCACAGTCGCCGTCGTCAACACGCGCGTGCGGTGCTCCACGTTGCCGCCGACCAGCATCACCGCGCCTACTTCAGATATAATGCTGCCAAACCCTGCCACGATTGAGACGAGCACACCAAGACGCGCCTCGGCCAGGATCGTCAACGACGATTGCCACTTCGTTGCACCGAGTGCG
>CAYSMQ010000725.1:0-1506 GCA_964432035.1 uncultured Ardenticatenaceae bacterium | reverse complement strand
GCCGGCGCCGCCCTCGCCAGCGGGCAATTGGGCCGCGGCAGGCGCGACTTCCAGGCGGAAACCGGGCTCTTCGGAAACTTCCGGCGTTTCGCCGCCGTTTCCAGATGGCCCGTCGCGCAATAGACCGGGCCACACCAGCAGGGCGATGGCGAGCACGACCAGCAGGGCGCTGCCTGCGAGAAGGGCAACTTTGGTTTTCTTGGATAAGGGCGTCAATCTTCCTGGCATCATTGTGTTTCTCCGTGTGTAAGGGAAGAGGATGGAGCAAGAGGGTAGAGGAATGCTCTAGCTCTGGCTCTTCACTCTAGCGCTGACTCTATTTAGTAGACGCCAAAGCGACCCAGTTTGTTCCATCAATTTTTGTCGGCGATGATCCAGGCAGCAATACTATTGCCGTCTGGTCCTTGTTCGCCGCGCTCGACACGTGGCTCTAATTGGTAACCGGCGACCATGTCCGCGATCTCAGAGGGGTAGAAGAAGTGACTGCGCATGAGGGCTACTTTTTCGGCGAGCGCGATGAATTTGACCGGCAGGAGGTTAAGGTCTGGTTCCTCAATGACGAGCCGCCCGCCTGGTTTCAGGACGCGGACGAGTTCGCCAATGGCCCGCCGTTGGTCGGCGAAGTGGTGCAAGGCGTCGACGACCAGCACGCGACTGAAGGCGCCGGAGGAGAAGGGAAGCTGTTCGGCCCCGGCGGAGACGGTGCGCGTGAGGCCCTTTTCGCGGGCCTGTTGCAACATGGCAGAAGAAACGTCACTCAGGATCATGGCGTCGACAAGAGGTTGCAACTGCTGCGCCACGCGCCCCGTGCCGCCGCCAACATCCAGTAGCATCCCTCGTGCAGGTAGACCAAGGAGCTTGCGAAGAGTCGCGGGATCGGGCGGTTGAATGAGTCGGTCGTAGATCGGTGCGAAAATACGGAAGTGATCGATCATGTGTTCCTAGAATGGGATAGACTGATAGACACGCTAATTCCTAGAGAGCTGTCGTAAGCGCATTTATCCTAATTATATCAGGCATAATGCGATTCTTTAGCAAGTAGTACATTTGGAGGAATGCAAATGAGTTACTGAAGGAAGAGGACTTCCACAACTTCCTTGAGAACGGAGCAGGCTAAAGTCCGTCTAAAGGCTTAGGCGCTATCCGTCAATGCCCGGATGTCTGCCGTAAGTGGTGGGGCTATCCTTTGGGTAATGATGATTAGAGCTAGAGTCTCAAGCTAGAGTGAGAGTGCGGAGCCAGAACCAACTATATCACGGACGTGTTCCTCTATCCTCTCGCTCTTTCCTCCACCCTTTATCAAGGCAGCGGCATGATTCGCGTGTTGTTAGTAGATGATCAGGCGCATGTGCGTGTTGGGTGGCGTATGCGCCTTTCGCTGGAGCCCGACATTGTGATCGTCGGCGAGGCTGCAGACGGACGGCAAGCGGTAGAAATGGCGACTGAGCTACGCCCGGATGTCATCCTGATGGATGTCGAAATGCCCATTATGGACGGCATTACGGC
>CAYSMQ010000724.1:0-1506 GCA_964432035.1 uncultured Ardenticatenaceae bacterium | reverse complement strand
CATAGCCGCCCCAACCGGCATAGGGCTCGACGGCAGCATCGCTGCTGATGTTGATGACGCGCGCCTGCGGCTTCAGAACGTAGCGAACAGCCTGCAGCACGCCCAGGGGAGCGACAGTATTGACGCGTAGCACTTCGGTTAGCGTGTCCAGTGGATAGTCCAGTAATTGCGGTTGCGGGCTTGGTCCCAGTATGCTGGCGTTATTGACTACGGCATCCAGGCCACCGGCGGCGCGCCCGGCGATGGCCAAGGCGCGACGGTGCGCCGGGTCGGCGACATCGCCGGCAAGAGCCTTGACATCTGTCTTCTCGCACAAGGCTTCGGCCACTTCCTGCAACGCGTTCTTCCCCCGGGCATCGATGAGCAACGACCAACCACGGTCGGCTAAGGCCCTGGCCAATGCCAGGCCCAGACCGCGGGAGGCGCCCGTGATTAGCGCTGTCTTGATTGAATCACTCATTAGGTTCCACCTCGTTCGATACCTATGTTTAATTTCGATGTGTTGATTGTACGAGGTGAGCAAGTGACAGAGATCGCTCGCCAGGCCAGAATAGGGTCTGCAAATGGGACAGGAAAAGCACCTGTTCTTTTGATCAGTACCGGAGAAGACGTGGCGTAGAGAGGGACGCTATTGTGCCGGTCATAAAATGTGGCTAAACTAACTGACGATGCAGGCAATATTAGTCACACGAGATAACGACGAGCGCGAAATATTAAACCTGATCTTGCGCCACACGGGCCTTGCCGTCGCTACCACGCAGGAGCTAGAGCGCGTTGCCGTCAACTGGTTGGAACGCCCGGCAGATATCATTGTGGTCTCTGTGGGAGAAGGGCGTGAATTAGCCAAATCGATCGAGGCCGTGCGCGCGGTAACGGAAGTGCCGCTGCTGATCATCGCCGAGCCGCTCGAAGAGAGACACCTGTGTGATTTGCTGCAGGCGGGCGCCGATCTGGTGCTCTCTCGCCCCGTCGCTCCGCGCGTGCTGGCCCAATACGCGCGAACGCTATTGCGGCGCGCGGGCGGCGTGCCCACATTCGTGCTACCACAGTTAGATCTCGATGAGATTCAGCTCGATCCGGCGACGCGCACGGTAACGGTCGACGGGCAGGAGCCCCAACGCCTGACGCAGCTCGAGTTTCGAATGCTCTACGTACTGATGACTAACCGCGACCATGTCGTGCCGGCAGAGATTATCGTGGAGCGCGTTTGGGGCTATACCGGCGAGGGAAATCGGGACCTGTTGCGCGGGCTCATCAGCCGCGTGCGCCGCAAAGTGGAGCCCAATCCTGATTCACCCCGTTTTATTCAGACGATTCCTGGAACCGGTTACCGCTTTTCTTTGGACCCTCCCCTACCCTAGTAAATTCCCGCCCCCTTTTGACGGCGCAAATTAAAACGAAGCTGGTAGCAAGCCGGCTCGTCTGATACGCGTTTTGTACACGCTTTCCATCGGATTTGAACAATAGGCGACTAAACTTCGACGGTGTATTCGCGGTCAGCAAGAC
>CAYSMQ010000723.1:0-1525 GCA_964432035.1 uncultured Ardenticatenaceae bacterium | reverse complement strand
TTCCAGCCCTCCCAAAACAATCGACGCATTGTGCCCACCCAACCCAAAGCCGTTGGACATAGCCACGCCCAGGGGCGCGCGTCGTGCTGTGTTTGGTACGTAGTCCAGATCACAGTCGGCGTCGGGCGTCTCGTAATTGATCGTGGGCGGCAGCACCCCTTCCTGCAACGCCTTAATGCAAATCAACGCCTCCAGCGCCCCGGCTGCGCCGAGAAGGTGACCGTGCATGGACTTGGTGGAGCTGACCGGCAGGTCGTAGGCGCGCTCACCAAATACCTTCTTGATGGCAAACGTCTCTGACTTATCGTTGAGGGGCGTGCTCGTGCCATGAGCGTTGATGTAGTCAATGTCATCTGATCCCAGTCCGGCGTCATCAAGCGCTCGCTGCATGGCCAGCGCCGCACCGCCGCCGTCATCCGGGGGCATCGAAATGTGATAGGCATCGGCGCTGGAGCCGTAACCCAGAAATTCGCCGTAGATGCGCGCGCCTCGGGCCTGCGCGTGTTCCAACGCCTCCAGGACCAGGATCGCCGCGCCCTCACTGGTCACAAAGCCATCGCGCTCTTTGTCGAAAGGACGAGAGGCCAGCTCCGGCTCACCGTTGCGCGTGCTCAGCGCGCCCATCACGCCGAACGCGGCGATTGCCAGCGGTAGGACACAGGCCTCCGCGCCGCCGGCGAGCATCACGTCGGCCTCGCCGCGTTGCACGATGCGCGCGGCCTCCCCCAGGGCGTTATTGCCGCTGGCGCAGGCCGTGGCGATGGCCATGTTGGGTCCACGAAATCCGTGCGCAATAGAAATAGACGCCGCCGGCGTGTCGGGCAGCATCATGGGAATGAAGAAGGGACTGACGCGGTTAGGTCCCTTCTCTCGCAGCGTATCGGCGTTGTCCACCATCGCCGACAGCGCGCCCACGCCGCTGCCAAGAGCTACGCCAACGCGGTCGCGATCGGCAACGCCGTCGAGGCGGGCATCCTGCAGCGCCTGGTCGGCCGCAGCCAGCGCCAGCTGGCTGATGCGCTCCAGCCGCCGCGCCTCTTTGCGTCCGAAAAGGGCTACCGGATCGAATTCTTTCACTTCTCCGGCAAGCTGTGACTTGAAGTCGCTGGCGTCAAAGTGGCTGATGCGCGTGATGCCGCTCACGCCGTTCATCACCTTGTCCCACGTCGTCGCCACGTCGTTGCCCAGCGGGTTTAGCGTACCGAGGCCCGTAATAACCACGCGTCGTGTCATATAACCTCCACTTTCCTTTTACCAATATTAACCCGCCACAACACGTTAAGATACGAAATCACGGCAAAGAATGCCAGTCGCCAGTAAGATAATTGCCTGTTACCAATCGCCGCGCTGTGCGACATACAGAGTGCAAAGGCCCATCAGCGCTGAAGGAGAAAGCCTTGGCCCTGACAACCGAATTAACCGAGACAAGACCGGCCCCGGCGGCCGACCGCGATCTGGCCAAAGCGGCGCGTGACGACTACGCTGCTTTCGAGATCCTTTACCGGCGCTACGTGAATCGCGTTTA
>CAYSMQ010000722.1:0-1536 GCA_964432035.1 uncultured Ardenticatenaceae bacterium | reverse complement strand
CGAAGAGCTGGGCTTCATCTTCCCGCAGGGCAGCGACCTGGTGGAACCGGTGAACCAGACGCTGGCGCAGATGGAAGAGGACGGCACGCTTGACGAGCTGTTTGATAAGTGGTTCCTGACGGAAGAAGAGTCTGCCGGCGAAGGCGAGGCTGAATCTGAGGCTGCCGCGTTACCCGATCTAGAAGGGCGCGAGGTACGCATTGCGGTGGAGAACGCTTACAACCCGTTCAACTTCATCAACGAAGAGGGCGAGGCGGTTGGCTACGACTATGATATCTTTGCCGAGATTTGCGAGCGGTTGAACTGCGAGCCGGTGTTCGTGGAGACGAGTTGGGACGCCATGGTCGCCATCATGGGCGGCGAGGGCGGCTTTGACACGTTCGACATCGGCGCCGACGGCATCACGATCACTGAGGAGCGCGCGCAGAACGTGGACTTCTCAGACTCCTACATCCAGCTGGCACAGGTGCTGCTGGTAGGCGCGGACGAGGACCGCTTCTCGACGCCGGAGGAGTTTGCGGAGAACGAAGAGTTGCTGATCGGCACACAGCCGGGCACGACGAACTATGACACGGCTGCGGAGTTGGTCGGCGAGGACCGCATCGTGGCCTACGACCAGTTTGGTCTGGCGGTGCAGGCGCTGATTAACGGCGACGTGGACGCGGTGATGATGGACAACGTGGCCGGTCTGGGCTATGTGGGCGCCAATCCTGACGACGTGCGTATCATCGACGAGCCGCTGACCAGCGAAGAGCTGGGCTTCATCTTCCCGCAGGGCAGCGACCTGGTGGAACCGGTGAACCAGACGCTGGCGCAGATGGAAGAGGACGGCACGCTTGACGAGCTGTTCGATAAGTGGTTCCTGACCGAGGAGTAGTGGGCGCCGTTCTTGCCATCCGTGAGTAATTTATAGGGATGCGCCGCTGCCGGTGCATCCCTATTTTCTTAATCGACCGAGTTAACCCTTTCTTAGGGAGTAGCACCCATGACGACACATGAAGCGAATGTATCCGTTGCCCCCGCACGCTCGCGGCTAGCCCCTAGCCTGTTGAGCCGCATTGCCAACTGGCCCTGGTGGCTGATCGCGGCCATTGGCCTGGGCATCTACATCATCTATAACATCCTGACCAATCCCATCACGAACCGGGCCTTCTGGTTTATCAACGGACAGAATCCCGAGGGCATTCGCGCCGGCGACCTGGTGCTAGAGGGATTGGCCATGACGCTTGGTGTGACGGCGGTCGCTTACAGCTTTGCCATCTGCATCGGCCTCCTCATGGGGCTCGGTCGCGTTTCCGACAATGTCATTGTCAACAACGTCGCTTCGTTTTATGTAGAGATCATTCGCGGCATTCCGATGCTCGTGTTATTGATGGCCATTGCCTTTGTCGGCGTGCCGGTAGCGATCGATGCGCTCAATTCACTTGGCGAGACGCTGCTTGCGTCAGGTATTGGTTTTGGCGAATCCCTTATGGCGCTGACGTCGCGCAACATTAGTAACACCTGGCGCGCCATTATTGCCCTGGCAATCGGTTA
>CAYSMQ010000721.1:0-1541 GCA_964432035.1 uncultured Ardenticatenaceae bacterium | reverse complement strand
TTCGTGCCCTACGAGCTGTTCAACTGGGTGGCCCGCGAACTGCCTGGACCTGTCGTCACCTTCGGCATCGACCTGATGATCGATACCATGCTCTTCCTGGGCATCAGCGTCGTCGACGCTGCCAAAACAGCCGAGCGCCTTATGGCTCTGATACAGTTCCTGGCCGGAGGCGCCTTCGCCGGCGCCGTCTTCTTCGCCGTGATGAATTGGCGGCAGACGAAGAGCTCCCCGTTTGCCGGCCTGGTCATGGGCGCGCTATTTGGCCTACCGCTGATTGCCATCAGCATGGTCATTTCGCAGTCGACGGTCAACTTTGCCATCCGCCTTCTCTACCTGGCGCTCCTCTTCCTGGTCTGGGGCGTCACCCTCGCCCTGGCCCACGCCCGCCTGTCCACCGCCGCCCCCACAACGGCAACCGTTCATTCCGCAGACGCGGACGCCGCGCCTTCCCTGGAGCGGATTGACCGCCGTCGCTTCCTCATTCGTATGGGCGCAGCGACCGCTACCGTAACCGTCGTAAGCGGTGGGCTCGGGGCTGTGTTGGCCACGGCCGAACGACGACGCCGCCAAGCGATGCTCGCGGCCACAGATGCTCATGAGAGCGAGGGCGCGGCCGGCGCCCCTTTCCCTAACGCCAATGATCCCATCGTACCCGTTCCCGGGACGCGGCCGGAGTATACGCCGCTGAAGGACCACTACAAGGTCTTTCTGCAGACGGAGCCCACGCTCATCGACGGCGCGTCGTGGGTCTTACCCATTACCGGCATGGTTGACAATCCCTTGATGCTCGACATAGACGATTTTCGCAACAACTACGAGGCGCGAGACCAGTACGTAACGCTCACCTGCATCTCGGGGCGCGTGGGTACGGGGCTGATCAGCACCACCCTATGGACTGGCGCCAGCGTGCAGGACGTGCTCGCTACTGCCGGCGTCCAGCAAGGGGCGCGCTACCTCTTCATATCCTCCGGTGATGGCTTCTACGAAACGGTCGACTTGGACCTGATCGCCGGCGACGAACGGATCATGTTCTGCTATGCCTGGGACGGCAATCCCTTGCCCATGGACCACGGTTTCCCCCTGCGCATCTGGATCCCCGACCGTTACGGCATGAAACAACCGAAGTGGATCACGGCAATCGAGGTAACCGACGAGTACAGGGATGGCTACTGGGTCGAGCGCAACTGGGATCAGGTTGCGCGGGTTAAGGCCACCTCGGTAATCGACACCGTGGCCGTCGACCACGTCACCGAACGTGACGGGCAGCGCTTTGTGCCCATAGGCGGCATTGCCTACGCCGGAGCGCGTGGCATTTCCAGCGTCGAGGTACGCGTTGACGATGGCGACTGGCAACCGGCGCAACTGCGCGCGCCGCTGTCAGAGACAACGTGGGTCATCTGGCGCTACGAGTGGCCCTTTGCCGCCGGCGACCACACCTTCTTCGTGCGCTGCACAGAAGGGGACGGTACGCCACAGATAGCAGAGAGCAGCGACGCGCGCCCCGACGGCAGCAGCGGCATTCATAGCCGCGAAGCGACGCT
>CAYSMQ010000720.1:0-1566 GCA_964432035.1 uncultured Ardenticatenaceae bacterium | reverse complement strand
ATTGGTGAGTTGACAGCCCGTATGGAGCCCGCGATTGAAACAGCGGCGACACTACTGCTCACCGGCGAAAATCGATTTGAGAACTTTGAACGCGTTGCGCTTCTGCAGCGCTGGACAGTCGCTCATGGCTATCGCTTTCGTAACCTTGTACGCTACTGGCTTCATCGCGGCCCTCTTCATACTCTCAACCGAGACGAGTTTGTGATCGAAGCACAACTGCCCGTCGACACAGGTAAAGAAAGCCTGTCCGCTTAACCCACAATAGTACGTCGCTAACCTTCTAGAAACTATGTGCTGTATTGCAGATCCTGCCGGCATCGTGCCGCGCGCTTACTTCCGTGTCCTGGAAAGAAATAGGAGACTCAACATGAGCAGACGAATGAAACGAAGCGGTATTGGAGTGCTGGCGTTGGGACTTCTGGCGCTCGCTCTGATTTTCATTGTGAGCGCCGTCCGTTGGGACCGGGACTATGAGAACGTGGACGTCGCAGTATACACCATCGCCATCCCAAACAATGACGCTGCGATTAGTCATGGCGAACATATCGCCACCACGCACTATTGTGGATACTGTCATGGAGACAACCTCGCCGGTGGCTTTCTCGTTGATGAAGCTTTGCTGGCCGTCATTCCTGCACCAAACCTGACAGCCGGCGCAGGCGGTGTAGGCGCAGTGAACGAAGATGAAGATTGGATTCGCGCCATCCGACACGGTGTGGGCCACGACGACCGCGGCCTGATAGGGATGCCTTCTCGCATCTGGCACGAGATGAGTGGCGAAGATTTAGGCGCGCTCATTGCCTATCTGAAAACGATTCCTCCCGTCGACAATGAATTGCCAGAACGGCGCATTGGACCGCTCTTCCGGCTCATGTTGGCCCTTGGGCAAGCGCCACCGTCAGAATCGTCTTTGATCGACCATGATTCGCCCCGACCGCCCACACCTGAGCGGGGAGTGACAATAGAATATGGCAAATACTTGGCAAGTAGCTGTGCAGCCTGTCATGGACTTGATATGGCCGGTGGTACCACTCGTACCCTCGACGGCGAACTGGTGACCGCACTGAACCTCACTCCTGGCGGAGAACTGGCGCGATGGTCGCAGGCAGATTTCATCACTACCTTGCGCACAGGCGTAACCCCGGGCGGGCGCCACCTGTCAGGTGAGATGCCGTGGAGCTATGTGGGGCAGATGACCGACGACGAACTGATAGCGATCTGGCTTTATCTGCAATCTTTGCCAACCCGTCAACAGAGTCTGGAAAGAACAGATCTGTAGTCATCAAAACCCGCGAGGTTATTGCCATGAACGCACCAGGTGCAACAATCCATCTGCAATCTCCATTTGTCGCCGGGTTCTGGCTGGTCGCCGCTATCCCAGCATCGGTAATTGTGGTGATTCCTGTGGCTGTACTCACTGAGTTCGATATGGATGAGCCCATTGGTCTATCTGCCCTGGTTCTGACGCATTTTTTCTGTGGCTACTTATGGTCGCGATCGTTATGTCGGCGCGCCGGACGTTTGAATAGCTGGATAATGAATGTCGCTGCCGGGATCGGTTTTACT
>CAYSMQ010000719.1:0-1568 GCA_964432035.1 uncultured Ardenticatenaceae bacterium | reverse complement strand
CCGCCAATGACATCGCCGCCGGGAATTGGCAACGTGATGCGCCCCGCGCGCGCCAACATAGGCCCTGAAAACACAAAGGAGGCTCGTATTCGAGCCGCTAGTGCCGTATCTAACTCAGTTTTCCGCAGACGCGCGGCGTGCAGCCGCCAACTACCCTCGCCCAACTTCTGCAGGTCCACGCCCAGGTCGTCGAGTATAGCCAGCGACGTGCGCACGTCCTGAATGTCAGGAATATTGTGCAGAATGACCGGTTCGTCGGTCAGCAGACAGGCCGGTAATAGGGCAAGCGCAGCGTTCTTGTTACCGCTGGCCCGTATGGTGCCATTCAATGGGCGCCCGCCCTCTATCACAAAGCGACTCATCACATCTCTCCTATGGGTACCCCTCGGCTCATCGGCGTAAGGAGGCAGGCATTGTAGCCTTGCCCTATTCTACGGGCAAACAGGCGCGCATATTAGTTCTCGGCCAAAAGCGCTTCCAATTGTGGCCTTAGCGCTTCCAGCGCCCGCGCCCGGTGGCTAATCCGATTCTTTACCGCTGCCGGTAATTGGGCCATGGTGAGCTCCTCTTGCGAGACGAAAAAGACGGGATCGTAGCCAAACCCTTCACTGCCCGACGGTTCGTAGGCGATACGCCCTTCTATCGTTCCGCTGGCTGTGTGTAGAAGTCGAGAAGGACTGGCCAACGCAACGACACAACGAAATCGTGCCCCACGTTCCTCCCACGGCACATCTGCCAGCTTCTGCAAGAGCAATTCATAGCGTCCCACAGCATTCAGCCCGGGCCCGCCAAAGCGAGCGGTGAGCACGCCCGGCTTGCCGCCCAACGCATCAACTTCCAGACCGGAGTCGTCGGCGAGCGTCAGTAGCCCGCTCGCGTCGGCATAAGTTTTGGCTTTCAGCACCGCATTCTCCTCAAAGCTATGGCCGGTTTCCTCAACATCCCAGCCAATATCCGCGCTGTCAAGATCGATGAACGTTACCTCGAGATCTGCCAATAGCGCCTGGTACTCCTCAAGCTTGCCTTTGTTATGAGTAGCGACCAAGAGTCGCTTGCGTGTTCTGGCCAAAGTCGTCACCTCTCCTCTGTTTGATATGAGTTAACATGCGCAGGGCACAATTGACGCGTTTTGCAGCGCTATGATATACTCGCGTGTGTACGTTTGTAGGCCGGACGGTGGTCCGGCCATTCTATTTTACTGAGAACTCAGTCGAACACGACCTATTATGAAAGAAAAACAACGCCTTTCACGTCTGCGTTTCAACTTTGGACACCTGCTTGACGGAGATCTTGGTGTCCACCGCGACGTAGAGTTGGATTATCCTGAAATACAAGTAAGCGACGACGTCAACCTTTCACCCTTGAAGGGCACTTTTCGAGCGACTCGCACCTCACGCGGACTCTACCTCAAGGGAATGCTTGACAGTATTGTCGAAACCGAGTGCACGCGCTGCCTGACGACCGTCGAACTGCCGATTGAAATCGAATTGGACGACCTTTACTACCATCCGGCGCACATGGCCCCGCCGGGCGAGTTTGCAATCAATGAGGACGGTATCCTCGATCTG
>CAYSMQ010000718.1:0-1572 GCA_964432035.1 uncultured Ardenticatenaceae bacterium | reverse complement strand
CACACATTATACGACGGTTTAGCCATCTCCTCAACGTCAGTCACCGGCAAAATCACCCGCGGCTGTCGAAGTCGATTGCGCTGCAGAAATCACGCCCAACCCAGAAAAATTCGGATATTTCGTGGTATTCGTGGCAAGCCGCTCCGCCCAGACCTGACAGGTTTCAAGAACCTGTCAGGTCTGCCACCGCGGCCGAACCATCTGGGTGGGCTACTCCAGCGGGCGGGGGACCGCTTCATGATGAAGGGTGTCGTGATGAGCATCCTCCACGACACCGGCCGGCTCGACGTGCACGACCACTTCCGACAGTTGCGGAATCTCGTGGAACAGCTCGTGGCGGACCGCTTCTGCTATCTGATGTCCCTCCGCCGTCGTTAACTGGGGGTCCACGGCGATAATCACTTCTGCGTGCATGCGGTGCCCAATCCAGCGCATGCGCAGGCGGCGAAACTCCTCGACGTCCTCGCTTCTCTGGATGACACCTTCGGCCTGCTCCATGTACTGGGGCTCGATGGCATCCATCAGCCGGTACCACATAGTCACGATGGCGTCGCGGGTGATAAAGAGAATGACCACGCCGATGAGCGTGCCGATGATGGGATCGACGATAGGATAACCCAACCAGGAGCCGCCCGCAGCCAGGAGCACGGCCAGCGACGTCAGGCCGTCGGTACGGGCGTGCAGGCCATCGGCGACCATTGCCGCCGAGCCGATCCTGCGCCCCACCCGGATCTGCAACAGAGCGACCGCTTCGTTACCCACGAAGCCGACGATGGACGCCGCCACCACCCAGGGCAGGTTTGCAATGGGTTGCGGGTCCAGAAACCTCTGAAAGCTCTCCCAAAAGATGACGCCGGCGCTGACGGCAATGCTGAGGACAATGAAGATGCCGGCCACATCTTCGGCGCGGCCAAAGCCGTAGCTGTAGCGACGCGTCGCCGCCCGCCGCGCCAGGTAGAAGGCGATGAGCAGGGGAATGGAATTGAGGCCGTCCCCCAGATTGTGGACCGTGTCGGCCAGCAAGGCCACGCTGCCGCTGAGCAGGACGATGACGACCTGGATGATGGTGGTCAGCAACAGCGCGCCAAGCGCCAGCCAGACGGTGCGAATGCCCTCCTCGTGCGTTTGCAGCGCCTCATCCGCGGCCAATTCGGTGTAGTCGTGGCTGTGGCTATTCCACGGCAAGAGGTGCGCCAGTTGCTCGAAGAAGCCTTGGCTGTGGTCGTGGTCATCGCCGTGCTGATGATCGCGCTCCGTTGCACCGTGCTCGTGGCTGTGTGCGTCGTGGTGACCGCTATGGCGCTTCATGCGTTACTCGTGGCTCCTCTGTCATGAACAGGCGTGGTCGGGCAGATGCTCGTCTACGTGTTCCAGTTGGCCCGCGGCCGACACCGGCGTCCGCTCGGCTAGCTCTAAATTGTACGAATTGTATGCCCCATAGCGCCGGATGCAAGTGGGTATTTCGTGCAATTCGTGGCAACCTCCCGCCAAAACATGACCGGATTATACCCGCCTTCTATGCCGCCGATACGGGTGCAGCCGCTCGCCCGCTGTTATGATCGATCTAGAGTT
>CAYSMQ010000717.1:0-1573 GCA_964432035.1 uncultured Ardenticatenaceae bacterium | reverse complement strand
GCGGCGTGGCAGCTCCTGCCCCAGACGCGTAATTTGACCACCGACCAGGCAGTTGTCAAGCTCGCCGCCGCGGTCATCGTATCAAGCCAGACGACCACAACGCGCGCGGCAAATTTGCTGGCTAGCTTTATCATCGTACCAATGGCACTTTTGGTACAATTCGAAGCCGTCGTCATGTTTTGGGGCAATCACGATGGCCTATGGTGGCTTATCCTGGCCTTGGTCGCCGTCGCCGCTATTCTGATTCGCATGGGAATCCACGTTTTCGATCGTGAGGAGCTTCTGGGCCGCGACCTGGATCATGTTCGCATTGGCTGGGCATTACGCACGTTTTGGAGGCAGTTCAGCGGCCGGGGAGATGGGGGCTATCCGGGTCCGGTTCGCTGGTATCGTCAGACCCTGTCGCTGGTTCCGCAGTTGAGGCAATCACTGCTTGCCGTCACGGCCGGGCTTGTGGGCGCTATTGTGTTGGGGTTGTTTCTGGCAGATCGCTTTTCGTTCTCACAAGAGATGCAAAGTTACTTGCGAGATGCAAATCTGGCAGCAAACCTGGCACAAATGGAAGGAGTACTCAGCGGCCTTCCTACCCTGCTCTTCGCGCACAACCTTCGCGTAGTCATCATAGCCGTTATTCTCGGCACTTTTACATTTGGCGTGCTTGCCATCGGTGTGTTTATGCTCCCGTGGACGCTACTGACTTTCGTGGCTGCACAGTTGCAAGGTGCCGGCGGAAGCGCTTTAGCTTTCCTCTTGGCAACGGTGGCGCCGCACGGGGTGGTGGAGTTGCCGGTCCTGTTGCTCTTGGCTGCGGCTGCGCTACGCTGGCAAACGGCGGTGATTGCGCCGGGACAAGGGCGCTCGCTGAGTGAAGCGTGGATTACGGGTAGCGCCGATTTCTTCCGGCTATTCGCCGGTATCGGCGTGCCTTTGCTGCTGTTGGCTGCATTTCTGGAAGCGTATGTCACGCCTATAGCCGTGCGCCTAATTTATGGATAGCCGGCTGCGATTCCCGAGAGGGTAGTCGGCGTCAACGCCAGGGACGAACGCCGGCGCGCACCTGCGCCCGGGCGCGGGCACTATGCAATGCTTCGCTTATCTTGTCCAGCAGCAACATCTGGTCGTCGGTGCGTTCGACGAAAAGAGGCTCGCCGAAGACGATCTGGCATCGCGCAAAGGGGAATGGTAGGAGATAGTGGTCCCACCGCTGCAGTTGTATGGCGTGCGGCGTCCAGGCGCCAACGGGGAGCAAGGCGGCGCCTGCTTTTCGCGCAAGAAAGGCGACGCCGGGTTTGGGGACGAAAGCAGGACCATCTGGCCCATCAGGAGCGATTATGGATTTGTTGCCTGCTTGCATGGCGCGGATGACGCGCAAGACGGCGCGACCGGCGGCAAACGGGTTGCCGGCCATATCGACGCGCACAGTTGTGCCGCCCAGCTGTCGAGCAAAGGCGCCTAGCGCGTCACCCCGCTCATCGCCGACCATAACTGCTACGAATTGGCGTGGATCAAGGACGCGCTTTCCAAAGGCGACGAATGGCATCAGCTGCCCGTGCCACAGGGCAATGAGTAGGGG
>CAYSMQ010000716.1:0-1585 GCA_964432035.1 uncultured Ardenticatenaceae bacterium | reverse complement strand
GCGTCGCCGTGGTCGGCGGTGGGGTGGATCCGGCGCCGCCAGTCGACGACGGCGAAACGGTTCTCGTCGAGCTGGGCCTGCCTCGCCCGTTTGCCCTCTTCCTGGGTCGCGCCAACCATGATAAGGGTGCAATACATGCGGCCCAGGCCACATTGCAGCTGGCGCGAGACGGTGTGCCGCTTACCCTGGTCCTTGCCGGGCTGATAACAGAGGAGTTTCGGCGCTTTCGGCAGGGATTAACTACTTCTGAACAAGAACGGCTGCGCGCGCTGGGGCCGGTGGACGAACCGACGAAACACGCACTGTTGCAAGCGTCATCCATGCTACTACTTCCCTCGCAAGCCGAATCGTTTGGCATTGTGATGCTGGAAGCGTGGCAGCACGCGACAGCTGTCATCGGCGCACGGGCCGGAGGCATTCCCGGCGTTGTCGATGATGAGAAAAACGGATTGCTCGTGCCCTTTGGCGACGTACCCGCGCTGGTATCCGCCATGCGGCGTCTGCTGACCGACGAGCCCTTCCGCTGCGAGCTGGGCCGCCGCGGAAAGGAAAAGGTGCAACGCGAGTATCGCTGGAACCGCGTCGCCGAACGTGTCCTCGACGTATACCACGAAGTGCTTCCATGACCGGCCGTATTCTGCACATTGCACACCAATATCTGCCGCATTTCGTGGGCGGCGTCGAGCTTTATACGCAGACTCTGGCCCGCTACCAGGTTCGTCAAGAAGGGCGACAGGCGGCCGTTTTTTATCCCTCACCGGAGGAGCCGGAGCCCAACGGATCAACGCCGGGCGTTCTCACGACCCGAGCTGATGCTGAGGGTGTGCGCGTCTACGAGGCGCGCGTCGGCCCACGCACCCGCGCACGCGCCTTTCTGGATACTTTTGGCCAACGCGATATCCTTCAGGCCTTGCAACACGTTCTGGACGAGTTCAAACCGCATGTGGTACACGTCCAGCACCTCATGGGTCTGCCCGTGGCGCTCGTCGAGCATATCCGCCGCCTGCAACTGCCCCTTGTGATAACGCTGCACGATTACTGGTTCCCCTGCGCTAACGCGCAACTGCTCACCAACTACGACCAAACCGTCTGTGGCGGCCCAAACTACTGGATCAACTGTGGTCGATGCGCGTTGGCTCGCGCCGGACTCGGAGACCGGCCTTTGCTTGCGCCGGCCGCCGCCCCGCTGCTGGCCTACCGTTCTTATCACTTGCAGCGCGTGCTGGCGCGTGCAGACCGAATCATTGCACCCACAAACTTTGTCCGGAACACGTACGCTCGTCTGGGCATGCCCGTCGAGCGCCTCGTCGTCGTGCCCCACGGCATCCAGGTGCCCGCTCACGTCCTACAGCGCGCGCAACAGCCGCGACCTGAGCAGAAAGATGGCCCCCTTCACGTCGTCTACGTCGGCAGTCTCGCGCGCCAGAAAGGCGTTCACGTCCTCGTCGACGCCGTCAACCGGCTGTCGCCTGACGCGGTGCGTCTCTCCATATACGGCGACCTCGATAAATTCCCCGCCTACGTCGAGGAACTCCGCGCCGCCGCACAACATCCGGGCATCCATTTTGGCGGGCGCATCGAACGC
>CAYSMQ010000715.1:0-1588 GCA_964432035.1 uncultured Ardenticatenaceae bacterium | reverse complement strand
TGTGGGATCTTTTCCATTGTGTATACCTCCGTGTTTAGCAACTCATGAAATCGGACCTAATTTTGGCCCCAAACGGGGGGCGAATTAATAGAAAGCGGGCGCCCGAGGGCGCGCGTAAAGCGAGCAGATAAACAGTGATGCGGATTCAGGGCGACAAGTAGGTTGCCGTGACGGTCGAAGGAGATGCGGCCGGGAATATGAAAGACATCACGAACCATACGCAAATGCCCATACTTTTGCCAGAAGGGGTCACGCTGGGCCAAGTGGTTGCGCACCCAGATGATGAGATTGGCAGCCAGTTGCGCCAGCAAAACGAGCATTTCTTGGCCATGGAAGTTGCGTTTGTAGCGATGGGTGAGGCCCAGGCCCTGCTTGCTGCCTTTGATGGAAGTCTCAGCCGCACCGCCTCGTTTGTCATAGGCTTGCATGAGCGCCAGCAAAAGGTCCAATTGGCCAGCTCGTTTTGGTTGCTCCTGACCGGCCAACTCGAAGAGCGTGGCATCGTCGAGATTGGTGACCAAGATGCGCAGATACAGCGTGCCATCGGGTTTGCGCTTACGCATGGCCAATTGTCGGGTAGGATGTACATACTCGTGTGGCGCACGGACCCATCCTACCTGTCGACCGGGGATGCTAGCGTCCTCATACCAGTCGGTCACCGAGCGCGCCAGTTTCTGTGTGCGCTGCCAGTTCTTGACCTTGGCCACGACGCCATAACCGCGCGCCAACAGCCAGTTAAGGTCTGTATCCCGACCACCGCCGCCATCCACGCGCACGATGGTGCGCTGCCGCCAGCGACGGCGCAGATGCAACACAGCCTCAGCATCCTGTACCAGTTCCTGCAGGGCGTGGCTCAACTGCTTGTTGCCGGCATAGAGCCGTTCGGCGACGATTTCATCATAACGAGTAGCCACGACCCGACCCAGTTGACGCCCACGCTTTTTACGTCTATCGGCCATCACGGCCTTGGTCACACCCTCTCCCTGACGCCCGCCGGGCATCCCCGTCAGGTCCACATCCAGGAGTTGGTAGGCGCGCAGGTAGCGGTGACGGTAGCCTTGGCTCTGCTGACGGTAGATTTGCTGCAACGCCTTGCGCATCTGCAACACGTTTTCCTCCGTGCAGGCACTGAATGTACCGCTGACCGTCGACTGGTCGGCACAGCTCTGGCGACCAAACGCTTGCTGCAGCGCCACATCAGGCTTGACGCGCGTGTTGATCTCGACGGTGCCTTGACCGCCGGCCAAGATGTTCATCAACTCATCTTTCATCTTGTCTGCCGGCGTGTACACGACTACCTTCTGCTTAATCTGCACCTCTTTTTCCACCATACGCCAGATGCCCATACGTTGCATTGTCTGACCAATAACCGCCAAACTGCTGCGCGGCGAAAATTCTGCGCTATACTCGTCCATCTGATAGTCCTCCTGTATGGATGTGGTTTTTGCATTCCTCTATCCTCGCAGCGAGGACTATCTTTTTCAACTGTTCATCAAACGAATAACTGGCCCTCTCTTTTGGGCCAAAATTAGGTCGGATGTCTCTTAGAGAGAACAGCATGGAAAATGGCGAGTACCGGCCAAAACGT
>CAYSMQ010000714.1:0-1596 GCA_964432035.1 uncultured Ardenticatenaceae bacterium | reverse complement strand
GGCGGCTGTTCTGAAAATAGTCCAGGCGTTTTTCGCGCATGTAAGCATCTTGAATGCCACGAAAATCTATCCAGACATGCGATAGTTGGTGGATGAAAAGAGGCGGTGCATAAAGGCATTCGATGCCATAATGCGTCTGCCACTCATACGTCTCTAGCCAGGCGCTGTAGCTGTCGGCAGGCAAGGGATGCGTTGGCGAAGCGAGGCCCAGCACGTAAAGTAACAACGCTTCGGTGTAGCCATACCAGCGAGTTTCATGAAACCCGCTTTCAGGCCACCACCCCATACTCACCAGCCGCCCCCCATCAAGAGCCCACTGCCAGTCGACGCGCCTGTATAGCGCTTCGGAAAGCTGGCGTATCTCCTCTTCCTCAGCATTATCCCGAACGAAATACTGTCCGGCCGTTAGCGCGCCCGCTATCAGAAAGGTTGTATCAATGGTTGATAACTCGGACTGATCGTGACGCCGGCCGCTTTCCATGTCCAGGAAGTGATAATAGAAGCCTTTATAACCGGTCGCATTGGGCTCCGTACCCTGCGGACTGTTCCAGAAGAAGCGCAGCGTCGCCAGCGTCCTCGTCACAGCATCGTCGCGACTTAGATATCCACGCTCTACAGCAATGGGATAAGATGCCAGCGCCAGGCCCACAGCCGTAATGCTGCAGGGCGCGTCCTCGCGTGAATTATCGGCAATCAGACCTTTCGCTGCATTGGCGTACTGGATAAAGTAGTCGAACGTAATCCGTTGTAACTCTAAAAGCTGCTGTTCAGAGTTGTTCGGCTGCTCCATACGCTGCTTGCTCCGGCTCACAGACTAAAAGGTAAGGCCCACAATGAACAACCAGTAGTAGGCCAGATAGGCGCCGGCGGCGACCAGGAACAAGGCGCTGGCGCGATGGACGTAGGGAATCGCCTTCCGCAACCAGCGCGCGACGGTCCCCTGGAACAGAGCACTACCGATGGTCACGGCGACCAGGACGAGACCCATACCCAGCGCGTAGCTGATAAACTGGCCGAAAGAAGCCATCAGGCCCTGGCTGGCTAAGGAGCCCCCCACAACGACCAGGAAAATTGGCAGGGTGCAACTGAGGGAGCCAACGGCATAGGCAATGCCGAAGAGAAACACGTTAAGTAGGTTTCGCTCGCGGGTCACCGTCATCCGGCTGGCAGCCATAATGCCCAACGTGCGGCCGGTGAGTAGTAACCACATGCCGACGAGAGCCATACCGACGCCAATGGCCAACCCCGCAAAAGGGAAGACGCCAATTAGCCACTCGCCGCCGGCGGAGATGACGCTACCGGCGACTGCAAAGACGAGGACGAAACCCAGGGTGGCAACGCCGCCTAGTAGCAATGCCTTGGCCAAGCGCGAAAGGAAGGAGGCGTCGTAGAAGTCGGGGTCTTCGGTGCCCAGATGATAGGATATGTAGGACGGCAGCATGAAGAAGCCACACGGATTCACGCTGGCGACCATGCCGGCGCCAAAAGCATAGCCCACGGGAAGTAGCGCCGCTAAATCTGCTACGGACGACTCGGCGCTATTCTGCACGCGCAGCAACAGAAGAAGCAGGGCCGCGACAATGGCGGCGGGAATAG
>CAYSMQ010000713.1:0-1596 GCA_964432035.1 uncultured Ardenticatenaceae bacterium | reverse complement strand
TTAACGAAGCCGGCGAAGTGATCATGATGGAACCAATCATCGTGGACGCGCCGGATTTGGGCCAGCCCGGTTTCTTTGAGGCTGAGCTAACGTATGAGGTCAGTGCGGAGACGCCGGCGCGCATACAGGTGCGCGATCCGAGCCCTGCGTTTGGCGGCGACGTGCATTTGAGCAGTATCGAGGTGTTCCTGGCGCCGTAAGGCGATCCAGACCTGACAGGTTTCGAAAACCTGTCAGGTCTTTGACCACGAGGGCGTCACATCGCCTGCAGCGTGCCGCGTTGCCTGGCGTGCGTTTCGAACCAGCGGAACATAACGAAGCCGGCGAGCGCGTAGGCCAAGCCGATGATGAATTCTGTGGCGAGGAGGGGTGCTATCTGTTCGAAGGTGGCGCCGGCGACCAGGCTGCGGGTGGCGGCGATGGTGCGCGTCAGGGGGACCGCTTGGGCGATGATCTGCGCCCACTGTGGCAGCGTGGCGATGGGCACGTTGGCGCCGGAGAAGATCCACAGGGAGGCGAATACGAGGTTGCTGATAAAGAGGACGTTGCGCGTAATGAGCCCCAGGCAGCCCAGGACCATGCCCAGGCCTGAGGTGCTGAGCGTGGCGACGAGGATGGTGAGCAGAAGGGCGGGAAAGTCGGCATGGCTCAGGTCCAGGCCGAACACGGCTAGCCCCCAGATCAGGGCGAAGATGACGCCCAGGACGCCATCCACGACGTGCATGAAGGCGCGCCCCAGGAACAGAAAGAGGCGGTTGACGGGCGCGCCAAAAAGGTACATGAGGGTGCCGTTCCAGCGGTCGCCGTCGATGCTTTGCACGACGCCGTAGATGCCGCTGATGGCGGCGGCGTGCAAGGCGTTGCCCGTCACGTAGAAGGAGGCGTCGTTGTTGCCCGCGGCGTGGCGGCCCAGGAGCACGAAGAAGAGCATGTACATGAGCGGGCCGATAATCTTCATGGTCAGGTAGGTCTGGGGACGCAGCCAGGAAAAGAGGGCCACAAATGAGAGGTAGGCGCCCATGAAGAAGAGGCGGGCCTGAATCGCGAGCCGCTTAATCATCTATTGCCTGCCCAGCGAAGCTTCCACCTTTGCGCGGTAGATGACGCGCTGGAAAAGGAAGCGAGCGATGAGGAGGTAGGCGCCGGTGACCACAAGCAATGTGCCGAGAGGGGCGCCGATCTCGGCGACGGTTCCACCGCTAGAGGCCGCGTGCAAGGCGCGCGCTGCCCAATAGGGGGCCAAGGCGTAGCTCAGCGGCGTGGTCCAGCCGGGAAGGAGGGCCACGGGGAAGAGGAAACCGGCGAGAATATAGACGGGAAATTCCATGCCGTTGTGAAAGCGGGTTATTTCGGGATTGAGAATGAAGAGGGTGCCCAGTAATAGGCCGCAGACAATGTAAGCTATGACCGATAGGAACAGCGCGAGCAGGAACCAGCCCGGTCGCGAAACGTCTGGAAGCCCGCCGAAGACCAGACTGGCCACCACATAGCTGACGATCATGGCCCCCAGCGACTGCACGATGTTGGCCAGATTTTTTCCCAGCACGATGGTTTGTAACGGGGCGGGCACGGCGACGAGCGATTCCAGGGTACCCA
>CAYSMQ010000712.1:0-1605 GCA_964432035.1 uncultured Ardenticatenaceae bacterium | reverse complement strand
CAGGCACATCAGAAGCCGAGGTCGAAAGCCTACCGGCGACGCCAACGCCGCCGCCGACGATCGAGCGGGTACAGACCACGGACCCGGCTGCCACAGCAACCACAGAGCCATCTCCGCCGGCAACGGCGACAACGGCACCGTCGCCAACTGCAACTCCTATAGCATTGCCCGTCTCCCACCAGCTGACAGGCATGGAGCACCGCATCCAGACCTGGAACAACTGTGGTCCCGCCACCCTTTCCATGGCGCTATCCTACTTCGATATTTACCATTCACAGACGCAGATCGCGGACACGATCAAGCCCGATCCCGAGGACCGCAACGTTTCGCCGGAGGAATTGAGCGGTTACGTCACAGAAACAACGGAGCTGGAGGCAATTAGTCGCACAAATGGTAATCTACAGACGCTGCGGCATCTACTGAGCGAAGATGTCCCTGTCATTGTGGAATATGGCCTGCAACCAGAGAACGAGTACCGGTGGCTGGAGTGGATGGGTCACTATTTGTTGGTCACCGCCTACGACGACGAAGAGGAGGTCGTGTGGGTATACGACTCATGGCCACGAACGGGTGAGATCCCGGACGAAAACTTCGTCTTCGAACCACTGGAAATCAGCTACGAAGAGCTGGATCGTAACTGGCGCGCCTTTAACCGCAATTACATGGCCCTTTACCAGCCCGAACGAACGGCCGTGGTCGAGGAAATAGTCGGTGCGGACATGGATGACGCCGTGATGTGGCAGAATGCCCGCCAGGTCGTTCAGGCGGAACTTGAAGAGGAACCAGAAAACGCCTTTCTATGGTTTAACCTGGGAACCGTCTTCAATGCACAGGGTGACTATGAACGCGCTGCGGCTGCCTTTGACCGAGCACGCTCAATTGGACTGCCCTGGCGCATGTTATGGTACCAGTTTGGACCGTATGAGGCCTACCTACAGACCGGTCGCTATGAAGACGTCATCGTTTTGGCCGACGTAACACTACAAGACCGCCCCTACTTTGAAGAATCCTATTACTACAAGGCCCTGGCGCAGGCAGAACTTGGCGAAGTAGAGGACGCGCGCCAGAATCTGCAACGAGCCATTGATTTTAATCCAACGTTTGTGCCGGCGAGGGCAGCTCTCGAGGAGTTAGAACTTGCCAGCAACTGAGCTCCTGGCGCTACATCCGTTCCACCGCGATTTCGCTATGTGGTGAGGCGTAGCGTACACGAGGGAAAAGTATGTCTACCAAAACAAAGCGTATCATCGTTGTCGTTGTCATTGCGCAGCTAATGCTGGCGGTTGCCTTCTTTGCCCTGCCGCGCGCAGTCCAGGCCCTGCCGGGACGCTATTTAGTGCGCCTCCAAGGCCACCCGCTAACGAGCGGCGTCATCGAGCGCGTCACGACGCCTTACCCGGAGGCGCTGCCGGTTGCCCAAAGCAGCGGGACGCGCGCGGTTGTCGCCGCCGATCAGATTCCTGACATTCCGGGTTTGGAAGATGTATCCCAGGAGCAGCCGTCGCCAACTTCCACGCCGCTGCCGACTGAAACGACCATTGCAGAGAGCACGCCGACGCCGCAGGAAACAACCGAACCGCCGACGCCGACGCCGACCATGACACC
>CAYSMQ010000711.1:0-1618 GCA_964432035.1 uncultured Ardenticatenaceae bacterium | reverse complement strand
AGCAACTGGGACGACCGGCTGGAAGAAATACTGGAAGACGAGCTAGGCATCGCCCGCTACTTCGACGCCATCATCAACTCGCACCGCATCGGCGTGGCTAAGCCGGACGAAGAAGCTTATCTCGAAGCGCTAGATCAGCTAAGAGTAGAGCCGCAGGAGGTTCTCTTCATCGACGATCGCAGCCGCAACACGAATGTCGCCGCCGAACTGGGCATCCACACGCACGTTTACCGCGACTTCGACATACTTGTTATGGATTTAGAAGAGCGTGGGATTATTGATGGTTCGGAAACGTTCGAGATTGCGCATTCGTAGAGGTACGGCGTTCGGCGCGTCAATAGAAATCCGATTTCTCGGAGAAATCGGATTTCTGTGCTCCAGCAGCCACTCTGCAATCTCCAATCTCTAGTCCTAGATCAAGCCGCAAAGATCCAGACAACCACTCCCAACACCAGCAACAACCCCACCCCATACGCCGTCGCCAGTCGCAGCACCTTGCCCTCGTCCGCGCCGCTAACGGTGCTGACGCCGACAATCACCTTTGCCGGCGCGAAGACGCTGCCGATGGCGCCGCCCGCCGTCTGGGCTGCCAGGATCGCCGGCACAGACGTTCCGAGGGCCACCGCCGTTTGTTGCTGCAACTGCCCAAAGATTACGTTGCTGTTGGTGTTGCTGCCGGTCACAAACGCACCCAGTGCGCCAATAAATGAGCTGAGTAGCGGAAACAGCGCGCCCGTGTTTTCGCTCAACGTCAAGGCCAACATCTGGGTCATTCCGGCATGTTGCATGGTCAGGGCCATGGCCACCAACGCCACAATGCTCACGGTCGATTTAATCGAGCCCTTGACCGTCTTGCGGGCGATCGTGGCTCCGTTATATGCCTTCGCCGGTTGAAATGTGCCGCGCCAGCGGAACCAGAGATAGCCGCCGATACTGGCATAGAGTAGCAGTGCACCGGCATGGCCCAAAAGACTGATGGAGCGACCCGGCCCGGCTTCGGTGCGCCAGCCAAAGTCAGTTTCCACCGCCGGAAATTCCAGATTGAGTTCAATTGCGCCCAGGGGTTCGGCAAACAATAGCTGCCCGGCCACAATGATCACTACCAGTAGCAGGTAGGGCACGAACGCCTTCAGTAGCCGGTTTCGGTCGAGCACGACTCCTGTCGTTTTACGGCGGCGAAGGAAAAGGGCAGAGACCCCTAAACCTGCCATTCCGGCGCCAAGCGCTGCCATCGTCCACAGGCCTATCACCGCGAGCGTCCACTGCACGGCGCCCATCACCACAGTTAGCAAAATCAGGAATGTCCACCGCTCGCGTAGGCCCTGCCGGCCGCCGGCGGTCAGCAAGACGCCAAGACCGCATCCAAAGCAGGCTACAGCAAGCAAGAGGGCCGACTGCGACGCCATCGTCTCTCCCGGGAGACCGGTTGCGGCAATCAGGGCCAGATAGGACGACCCTAGCGACCCAAAAGTGACCGCCCACCCGTGCCCCAGCAGGGCGACCGCCACGGCCACATTCGGCGGAAAACTCAGGCCAACCAACAAAGGCGCGATCACAGCCGCGGGAACGCCAAATCCGGAGGCGCCTTGCAAGAACGAGCCGAAAACCCAGGCCAGCA
>CAYSMQ010000710.1:0-1622 GCA_964432035.1 uncultured Ardenticatenaceae bacterium | reverse complement strand
CGTCGCCCTGCTGCTTCTACCCCGACTGCCGCCCCGCTCTCGCGGCCGACAAATGCTGCCCGCTATCGCCCTCGGTTACGCCTTCCTTGACGTACCGGTGCAGGTCGTTCAAGGTCTACTATACGATCTCGCCGGCCAAACGTGGCCGACGAACATTGATTTAGTGGACGCAATGCTGCTCGTTTCGCCGCCGCTAGCCTGGCCCCAATGGCTTCTCAAGACGCTTATGGCGCTAATCGCTGTCACCTATCTGTACATCTTCTGGCGCACGTACAAGCGACGCAGTTCGCCATCCTATTTAACTACGGAAACGTCTCCCGCAACCAGCTGATTGTGCCCAGGTCGCCCGGCGTAATGCGCCGCATCACGTTGGGATAGCTATCCAAAGGCCCGCACGTGGTGCACGTCTGCGTGCTGGCTACCATGGCCACCACCGGCACATACTGGCCCAGGTTGCTGTCGAAGAAGTAATTATAGACGGCGCTGCCGCTGTGCCCGCCGCTCATGTCGCATGAAACGCGCGTCCTGGCAACTGGCCGGATCGTTGGCCGTACCGCACAGTGGGTAGCCACGGTTATAGTTGGCCACCGTCTTCAGATAATTGCCGCTCAGCGCCACGTATCCCATCCAGCCCGTCATGTCTCCCAGGCGGTCGGGAATGACGATCAGGCCCCAGTCCCATTGCCAGTGCGTCACGTTGGGGTCGCGCCACTGCCACGGCGTAAAATACCAGGCCGACGTGCCCGGCGCCGGATTGGTGCTGATCACCGATTCGCCGTATGGTTCGTTGCCCACCCCATTCTTGCCCGGCGCCACGCGGATCGTAAACCACGTGTTCGTCCCCTGGTCGTTAATACAGTGCGCCGCCGTCACCAGGTGCCGTGGCCCAATCAGCGTCCCCGTGCACCGCGACTCGTCCACCGAACCATAGCGGAACTGTGAAATTGTACGCCAGGGCCAAGATGTCGTCGCCGTGCGCATGATGCGCGTATCTATACCGTTGCTCCAGCCGTCCGGCGCTCGCGGGCCCACGGGGTCCGGCGTCCCATTGCGCAAGATAGCCGGCAGCCACGTCAGTTGATCTTCACCTTCCGCGTCATCCCTGCCCTCCGTCGCGCTCGTGCGCCCCTCGCTCTGGTGGCAATCCAGTACGTCGTCCAGCATCTCCTGCTGCGCCACGAGGTGGAATACATTCTCCGTGGTCGTGTTAAACGCCTGTAACTCGATTACGCGATAGTCCGCCTCGTCCGCCGGCGGTTCGCCTTCCCCATCTGACGCCGGATCCTCTACCTCCAAGGTGGGAAACGCCGGCTGACCATCCATCAAAGCCTCCTGCCCCACAAACTCTACCGTCAGATAAGGATTAATCGTCTGCAGCCCGCGCGGTGGGTTCGGATCGTCCAATATCTGGCGCAACCCCTCCAGATCATACGGATCGTCGTCGCCGAGACACGGCCCCTCCGCGCCCGCCGGCGACGCCTGCGGCGAAACCACCTGCGCCCCATCCGCGCCCGTCCCCGCAAACAGTGCAAGCGCCACCAGCACCACGATGACCAATAGCAGAACCCGCCCCTGCAGCCGTTCCCGCGACCGTCGATCGTATCTCATTGTCGTCCCTCCTG
>CAYSMQ010000709.1:0-1632 GCA_964432035.1 uncultured Ardenticatenaceae bacterium | reverse complement strand
GACGGTTTACGCGCTTCCATGCCCGGCAAACGCACCAGCTCCAGCGCCTCGCGCACACGTTCCCGTCGCTCGTCGCGCGACACGCGCTGGACCGCCAGGGCAAATCCCACGTTTTGCGCCACGGTGAGGTGAGGAAACAGGGCGTAGTTCTGGAAGACCGTGTTCACCGGGCGACGGTTGGGCGGCACGTCGTTCATCGGGCGACCCTGAATGAATATTTCGCCCTCCGTCGGCTTCTCGAAACCGGCAATCAGGCGTAGCGTCGTCGTCTTACCGCAGCCGCTAGGCCCAAGGAACGTAAAAAATTCGCCCTCCTTGATCTGCAGGTTCATATCATCGACGGCGGTGACCGCCTGGGTGGCGCGTCCAGCCTCAAAAATCTTCGTGACGTTCTTTAACTCGACCACGGGTTCAGGCACAGCTTGATCCTTGTTCATGCGCGCTCGGCGGACAACTCGACGTCGTCTCCCACCGCCCCGGATGCCGGCTCTTCGTCCACGACGTGGCGCGCTGGCCCTTGGCCCACGCGCCGCAACCGTTCGGCGGCCACGAGAATGATTATCGAGCCGATCATAATCAGTGCGCCGAGGGCCACAATGAGCGGCAGGCGCCGTGGGAAGCGGAGCTGTGAGTACATATAGACCGGCAGCGTGGCATCGGTGCCCACGAGAAAGACGGACATTGCATATTCGTCGAAAGATGTCGTAAAAGCGGTCAAGAAGGAGGCAAGCAGCGCGGGCAAACTGATCGGTAACGTAACGCGGAAAAGCGTCTCCCAGTAACTTGCCCCCAGGTCCATCGCCGCTTCCTCTAGATTAGCCGGGAAACCGGCCAGGCGCGCGGCAACGATCAGCATCACGAAGGGAATGTTGATCACCACATGGCTTAGGCCAACCGTCCAAAGCGATAGTTCGACGTCAAAGAGCTGGCGGAACAGAATGAGCAGGGCAACACCAATAACGACGGCCGGAATAACCAGCGGGATGGCAGACATGGCCAGAAAGGCGTTGCGCCAGCGGAAACTGTAGCGGGTAATGCCGATGGCGGCCATCGTTCCTAGCGCAGTGGCCACGAGCGACGAAAGGACGCCGACAACGATACTATTACGTAAGGACGAAAGCAGCGCTTCTGCTTCCAGTAGCTCGCGGTACCAGCGCAGGGTAAAGCCGGCAAGTGGGAAGGTAAGCGTCGCGGAATCGTTAAAGGAGAAGATCAGCAGGAGAACGATGGGCAGGTAGAGAAAAACGGCGAGGAGCACGTAGTAGAGGAAGCCCGGAGATAGCAGGTCGCGGCGGCGCATCGTCGGCGGTTACAGTCCGGCCAGCTCGCTGAAGCGGACGAATCGACTGAGCAGCGCCAGCGGCAGAAGCACGACGAGCAACATCGCCAGGCTCATCAACGCGCCAACAGGCCAGTTGAGACCGGCGAGAAACTGGCTCCAGATCAGGTTGCCGTACATCAGTCCCTCTGTTCCACCAACCAGCGCCGGGGTTACGTACTCGCCCACCGTGGGAATGAACACAAAGAGGAAGCCGGCGATAATGCCCGGTATGCTGAGCGGCAGTGTCACACGTAGAAAGGCCTCCCAGCGCGAACAGCCAGATCTCCGGCGCCACGCCGGTCAGCCACGAC
>CAYSMQ010000708.1:0-1645 GCA_964432035.1 uncultured Ardenticatenaceae bacterium | reverse complement strand
GTGGACTTCTTCTGAGACTGTGCCAAAGCAGCAGCCGGCGCCAAGGTTCCAGATTGCGGCGCCTTTGACCTGGGGGAAACTGGCGTAGAGGTTGGCCGCCCAGGCCAAATCATCCATTGCCGGACCAGGGGGTGGAATACTATTGTACTCCCAGCCGAACTCGGTAATGAGGATTGTGGGGCGCGGAATGTCGTAACGGTCGGCGACGTCAAACAACTGCATGAAGCGGCCGAGCCGATAGGGGTAGAGTTCTTGCAATCCCTCTTCCGTGTCAAGGCTATATTCGTGAAGGGCTACTGCCAGGCGGTCGGGGTTTTCGCCGGCAAGACGTAAAAACTCGAGCATAGCCGGTAGCTCCCAATGTTCTGGTTCCGGTTCACCCGACGCCCAGCCAAATGCCGCCCAGCGGAAGCCGTCGGCCATAGCCAGGCGCGCCGTCTCCAGGGCAAACTCGGCAAGCCATTGCGAGCGATTCTTGTCAACTTCATTGATCGTTTCGACCCAGACGAGGCTGGGGTCCAGTTCGGGCGGAAATTGCTCGCGGTGAAATTCCCAGTGTTCCTGCGCGGCGTCTGCCGGCGGTAGGCTGTAGTCGGGGACGCCGCCGGTGGCGCGGAAGACCAGTGTATGCGGTACGCCGCTCTCCCGGACGAGCTGCTGTGCCTTGAAGAGCGGCTCGGCGTTGTCCACCGTCTTCAAGAAGAAGGGGATACCGGCCGCGTCCAGTTCCTGCATCCAGCGGTCGAGCACGCCCTTTTCCTCGAGAAACGTGACGTGGAAGCCAAGCTTGGAGAATGCGAGCTGGCGGTCGGTTCCCTCCAGCTCGGTCCGACGAGCGAGTACATCCAGCGTGGCGACCGGCGCGGGCGTCGGCGTGGGTTGAATAGGCGTGGGCGATGGTGGCTCCGTTGCAGTGATGGCTCGCGACGTTGCAGTTGCCCTGGGCGTGACGCCCGCAACTGTAAAGGGCAAATACGATACTTCGTCACCGCCTTCGCTCTGCGTGACCGTGGCGCTTGGCGATGGCGAGCCTTTGCCTGGCGCCCCAGGGTAACCATATGATCGCGGCGTCGGCGTCGATGGAGGCAAGCCGTACGGTTCTGGAGTAGGTGAAGCCGGTGGCGTTGACGGCGCGGCTAATTGTCGACTGGGGGTCGCCGATGGCGTCTGAACGGCCGAAAGAGCCCCGGCGGCGTCTTGCACCGGAGCCTGCTGCAGGTTGCCGTCCTGGCAGGCCGCAAGGAGTGTTGCAAGCGCGCCGGTCAGTAGGACCAGGAGGAGGCGGATCATTTGTGGCATGCGGAGTGTTGTGTGTAGAGTGTGGCGTGTCACGAAGACATCCACACTCTACACCTTACACTCGACAGAGCACAAGTTAGTCTTGGCGCTGAGGCAGGAACGACTCAAGCTCCATGCCGTCGCCGGACTGGTAGAACGGTTGAGGCGTGCCGGTCCACGGCGCGCTGGGACCGTTGAGATAGTCGATTAGTACGTCGTTAAACGACACACGGTTATTGCTTGTCTCGTACGTCGACGAGAACAGACCAAATAGCGTCTGGTTGTTTGTCGTCGGTCGCGACTCAGAAATGCTCGCAAGCTGGTGGTCGTTGACGTACACGCGGATGCGCGAATCGGTTCGCTCTAT
>CAYSMQ010000707.1:0-1648 GCA_964432035.1 uncultured Ardenticatenaceae bacterium | reverse complement strand
CCTATCCAGGACGATGGGACCTGGTCGCCGCCACCATCTGGCGCCAGAACTGACAGATGTTCGGCAGCCGAGGGGTTTGCCAGCAAGACACGCCTTTCCCCGTCCAGTAGGAGCAACCCATCTTCGACGGTGTCCACGATACGCTGCACCTGGATGGCCTGTTCTTCCAACCGCTGGAAGAAGCGTGCCCGCTGGATGGCATTGGCTAAGATGTCGGCGACAGATTTAGTGAGGCGGACGTCTGCATCACTGAACGGTGTGTGACGCCCCAACCAGAGCGCGCCGAGGTTCTTGCCGCTGGAGACCAGTGGCAGACAGATAGCGGTCCACTCTTCTGGTAGAGGCGGAACGACTTTGACGCCGTCGGAAGCCGGATCGTCGCTTATGAACATTTCACCCTTTCGGATGACACGCCCGGTGATGCCCTCGCTCACGTCACAAACGCGTCCTTCGTACACTTCGTAAGGGCCATTGCCATACATGACTCGGTACTGCTTATCACTCGCTTCGTTCAGCACCACTGAGACGGCGTCGACGTCAAGATATTTGTCTAATTGTTCAAAGGCGCCGTGTGCGATGTCGTAGGATGACTGGGCCGTACGCACCATGTCAGACACGGCTGCGATGGCCTCCAGTTCACGTTCATACTGGCGTTGTGCAGTTACGTCACGATCGATACCTATGAAACCGGCGGGATTCCCGTGGCCGTCCCGCACCAATGAGACCGAAACACGCGCCCAAAAATAGCTGCCATCTTTGCGTTGCTGGCGAACTTCGCCGCGCCAGGCGCCGCTTTCCGCCACCTTCTTTCTCTGCTCTGCCCGTTCCTCTGCAGTCCGCTGTGGCTGAATCAGATTCAGGTCGCGCAGCGTGCGCCCGATAACCTCCTGGCGCGTGTAGCCGTAAAGTCTTTCCGCTCCCTTGCCCCAGTACACAATACGATCCTGCGTGTCGTAGGCCACAACCGACTCGTCGACGCTGTCCAGCAGCTGCGCCTGGAAGCGCAAGCGCGCCTCCGCTCGTTTCTGTGCGGTCACATCGCGGGCAATGGCCGCAAGCGCGATAGGTCTGCCTGCGCTGTCACGGATAGGCGAGAGGCTGAAGGAAACGTATAGGCGGCTACCATCTTTGGCCAGGCGCACGGTGCTGTAATTTTCGACGGTTTCGCCGCGGCGAATTCTGTTGACGACGCGCATTTGCTCTTGGCGATATTCAGGCGGGGAAATGATGCTGAAATGTTGGCCAACGGCTTCGGTGACTGTATAGCCAAACATTTGCTCGGCGCCACGATTCCAGCTGGTGATAGTGCCTTCAAAATCGACGCCTATGATGGCATCCTGCGAAGATTCCACCAGGCTTGCCAGTTGCGCGTTATGCTGCTCCGTCCGTTTGCGTTCGGTGATATCCTCGAGCGTGGAGTAGACCTGATAGGGCGTGTCTTCTCCGGGACGGAACTGTGGAATCGAATCGACGACGACCCAGCGATAGTCCTTTTCTTCGGGCACGAACAGGCCCATCACCTGCCCATAGACCGGTTTCCCGATGCGTATTGCTTTTCGGCCGGGACGGTCGCCAGGTGGAAACGGCGTGCCATCCTCGCGCACCAGGTTCAGGTCGTTATTCGTAATATCATCTAGGGCCTTGTCGC
>CAYSMQ010000706.1:0-1649 GCA_964432035.1 uncultured Ardenticatenaceae bacterium | reverse complement strand
AAGACGCCTGATTCGCTCGTCATCCGCCCGCCGCGAAAAGAGGACGCCGGCGATCTACACAACCTGTACCGTCACCCCCTCGTGGCGCGCACGACACTGCAAATACCAAGCCAGGAAATCACGTTGAGTAGACAACGCATGGAGAATCTCCCGCCCGGACTCTATCGTCTGGTTGCCGAAGTCGATGGGCGTGTTGTGGGCAGCATCAGCCTCCACCAGGCACAACATGCCCAGGAGAAACACGCCGCCGGTCTTGGAATGGGCGTACACCCCGACTACTGGTCACAAGGTATCGGTAGCGCCCTCATGTCCGCCGTCATTGACCTTGCCGACAATTGGCTGAACATCACCCGCGTAGAGCTGGACGTCAATGTAGACAACCCCGCCGGCGTGCATCTCTACAAGAAATTCGGTTTCGAGATCGAAGGGACCAGACGTTTCCACACATATGGTGATGGGAGATGGGCAGATAGCTACTTCATGGCGAGGTTAAGAGATTAGAGATTGGAGATTGAGCACAAATCTCCAATCTCCTATGCTGACGCCGTCAGCCGCCCAACACCTGCCCCACCCCAAACGTCAGCACAAACAACAACGTCGACAACGACATTTGCTTAAGCAACGGATCCAACGCTTCGCTCCGCTGCGCCTGCCACACGGCGACGCCGTTGCGGATGATCAGTGGCGCCGATAGAAGAAACAGAAACTGCCACGGCGACCGGTACGAGAGAAGGACATAAAGCAAGGCCACTCCTAGACCGCCCAGGAGCAATAACCAATGGTAGATGCGCGCGCGCCGTGGGCCCAGGCGCACAGGAATGGACATTTTTCCGGCCCGCCGGTCGGACTCGATGTCACGAATGTTATTAACATTCAAGACCGCTACCGCGAACAGCCCACAGCTCGTCGCCGGGAGCAGAACGACGGCAGGTAACGACAACGTTTGCAGGAAATAAGTTCCCGCAACAGCCGCCAGGCCAAAGAAAACAAAGACAAACAGGTCGCCCAGGCCCCGATAACCGTAGGGATTGCTACTCGCCGTATAAGCAATCGCCGCCCATACCGCCGCGGCGCCCAACACGATAAACAGCAACACCAACCAGATGGCTCGCGCGCCAAACGCCGACCATACCAGTCCCAGGCCGCTGATCATGGCCAGAAGGGCCACCAGGGCAATCGCCCGCCGCATGTCCTCGGCGCTGATAGCGCCACTTTGCACTGCGCGCAAGGGCCCGCGGCGCTCCGCGCTATCGGCGCCATGCAAGGAATCACCGTAATCATTGGCCAGATTAGAGAGGATCTGCAGCAACAGCGCCGTGACCAGCGCCAACATAGCCGGAAGCCAACGAAGCTCCGAGCGTGCAGCCGCAAGGAACAGCCCGAGCGCAATACCCGCCACTGCCAGCGCTAACGTGCGCGGACGCGCGGCGTTTAACCAGGCGCGGGTCTTTGAAGGGGTTTTTTCGATGGGGGTCATAACCTTTATTGTACCAGCCGCATCGCCCGGAATCACGGGAAACCCGGAGGCGCTTCTGGGTTTCCCGTGAGGTCTATTGTCCGCTGATTTGCGGCAGATAAATCCACTGCGGCTCGACGACAACGTCCACCGTCGACGTGCTGCTTGTCGCACCGTCACTGATAGTGTACTC
>CAYSMQ010000705.1:0-1673 GCA_964432035.1 uncultured Ardenticatenaceae bacterium | reverse complement strand
TCCTGGAAATGGCACGATTCAACAGGAGGCATTGTGCCACAGATTGACCGCTGGGCAAGTCCATGAAGTAGCCAACACAGTGGGCTGTAAGCCAGGATGTGATATCGTCGGCTGTGCCCCAACCCATCTCTCGGCTATCATTATCATCAGCCAGGTGCCACCCGCTTACCAAAGGATCACGCTATGCCCCGCAACATCCTCCTCTTTCTCACCGACGACCACGCCCAATGGGCCCTCGGCGCTTACGGCAACCGCGAACTGCGCACGCCCACTCTCGACTTTCTGGCCCAGACCGGCGTGCAGATGGAAAACGCTTTCACGCCAACCCCCGTCTGCTCTCCCGCCCGCGCCAGCCTGCTCACCGGTCGCCTTCCCTCCCAACATGGTATCCACGACTACCTGGCTTCCGACGAACCGGCCATCGCCCAACGCGACTGGCTGGCAGATGAAACGACCCTGCCTGCCCTCTTACAACAAGCAGGTTACGAAACCGCCATGGTCGGCAAGTGGCACGTCGGCCGTGACGAGGCGCCTCCCGCCACCTTCGACCACTGGTTCACTCTCAGCGGCGACTACCCTTTCGAACACGACGGCGCTTTCCGCTTCATTGATGACGGCGAGGAGCGCACACTAAACGGCTACAAGACCAACATTATTACCGATCACGCCGTGCGCTTTCTGCGCCGCCGTCGCGCCGCCGCACCCTTCTTCCTCATGGTCGGCTACATGGGCACGCACAGCCCCTGGCGCGGCCATCCAGAGCGTCTCGTCAGCGCCTACCGTCGCTGTCGCTTCCATGACATCCCGCAAGACACCGGGTACCCCTTTGGCCGTCAAAACCTGGAATCTACCGACGAGTCGCGCCTCAACCCCCGCGAAGCCCTGGCCCAATACTACGCCGCCGTCTCCCATATCGACGAAGGCGTTGGCCGTCTCCTCGACGAATTAGAAGCCCTCGACCTGCGCCACAATACGCTCCTCACATACACCTCCGACCACGGCCTCAACACTGGACACCACGGCATTTGGGGCAAAGGCAACGGCACCTTACCCCTCAACATGGTCGAAGAATCGATCCGCGTGCCCCTCATCTTTAACGGCGCCGGCCTCTATCCTCGCCAGCGACGAGGCGAGTTCGTCGATCATCTCGACCTCTTCCACACGCTGCTCGCCGCCGCCGGCGTCGCCCCGCCTGGACCTGACCCAGACGACTACCCCGGACGCAGCTATCTACCCCTCCTCCAAAACACGGCCGCGCTCCCCGATTGGCGTGACGTGCAATTCGGCGAATACGGCCACCTGCGCATGGTGCGTACCCGGCGCTTCAAACTCGTGCGCCGCTACCCCCACGGCCCCAGCGAGCTATTCGACCTACAGGCCGATCCGCGCGAGACCACCAACCTTTTCCACGAACCTCAACACGCAGATACCGTCGCCGCCCTTACCGAGTTGCTCGACAACCACTTTGACCGCTACGCGGACCGGCAAAAAGCCGGCACCCTCGGCAGTCGCCTGCCTCGCTACAACGATACGTCCGCCTGGCAGGAGCAAGACAGTCGCTAGATCAGACGCGCCCGCGGGCCGGTTACCCTTCCACCTCGCCATCCTGCCGCGCCAGGCGATACATGGCCTCCAACGCGATGTGAATAATATTCTGCTCCCCTTTGCGGAAA
>CAYSMQ010000704.1:0-1680 GCA_964432035.1 uncultured Ardenticatenaceae bacterium | reverse complement strand
ACACGTCAATCCAGTGGCAGTCGGTGTTCCTGATAGCAGGCATGTTGCCCCTGGGTATTGCCATGGACAAGACGGGCACTGCAGACTTTTTATCTAGACTTATGATTGATCTGGTTGGCGGGCTGGGTCCCAGGGGGATCATGGTCGGCTTGTTTTTGCTGACCACGATCATAACTGAGTTCATGTCCAACGCGGCGGCAGCGGTGTTGGTTGCTCCGATCGCCATAAGCTCGGCGGTCACCCTTGGCGTCGCACCTCAGGCATTTGCCATGGGTGTCGCCATCGCCGCTTCCAACTCGTTCTTGTTTCCAATCGGTCACCAGGCTTCGGTGTTGGTTTACGGTCCCGGTAGCTATCGCTTTTTCGATTACACGAAAGTTGGCCTACCGTTGACGCTACTAATCTGGGTCTTATTGATTATTTTCTTGCCGATGTTGTGGCCACTGTAGGGCGCCTGAGCAAAGGGCGAAGGATCCACCAGCGAGATGGCCTCGTCGCCATACAGTTAGCCGCCGCTCTCCATGAAACGATAGACGGCCGAGAAATCTTCTTCGCCCAGTCCCTGCCGTTTGGCCAGCGCGTACAATTCCTTGACGGAGTTGCCGATGGGCATGGGCACTTCCTCTTCGTAGGCGGTGATGGTCGCCAGATGTACGTCTTTGTGCATCCACTGTAGCGGAAAGTCGGCCTCGTAGTCGCCGCTTTCGATCTTCTCTCTTTTTCCGGCAACAAAGGGCGCCACGACGGCTGAGTTCAGCAGACTGTCTAAGAGCATCTGGCGCGAAAGGCCCATAGCCTGGCCAAAGACGAGGGCTTCGGAGAAAGCAGCCATGGCTTGCGCCAGTAGAAGGTTGGCAACCATCTTCATGGCCGATCCGCTGCCGGCGTCACCCACATGCAAGGCACTGCGTCCCATAACGTCGAAATAAGGCCGGCATTGGTCTACGTCGGCCTTTTCTCCGCCGGCTAGGAATAGAAGCTGGCCTTCCTCTGCCGGGCCCCTTGTTCCGGCGACGGGCGCGTCTACAAAGCGGACCTGCCGGGCGCGTGCTTTTTCTGCCATTTGCCGTGAGAAAGAGGGGTTGACCGTGCTGCAGTCAACCCAGAGCGCGTTCTCGGGCAATTTGTCGAGGAAACCGTGCGGCCCGCTGGCCATTTCCCGAACTGCCTCAGGGTCGCCGAGCATTGTGAAAAGGAGCTCGACCTGGCGGGCTACACCGGCCGGAGAGTCGGCAACAGTGGCGCCGTCGTCGGCTAACGCTTGTGCTTTGTCTGCGGTGCGGTTGTAGACGACGAGGTCGTGTCCCTGCTTTTGCAAGTTGGCCGCCATGCGGCTGCCCATAATGCCCAGTCCGATGAATCCAATTTTCATACCTGTCCTCTCAACCTATGTCCGTTGACCGTGATACACTTTGTTGGCTATCTTCCAGTCGCCGTCATCTTTCAGCAGGATGAAGTAGTCGGTAAATGTGACCTCACCGTGGACCAATGTCGCCTTGGCAATGGCTGCGGTGCCAGACACTTCGATCATGTCAATGTGGCGTTTTCTCAAGGCTTCATCGTCTGCCGGCTTGCCCGGAAAGAGGTCACAGTAGGCGTCCAGCGTCCACGATGTGAATTGGCCCTCGCGAATCCCTTCAATACGCGCGGTCGGCAGAAAGGCGCGGCGCATGTGCATGG
>CAYSMQ010000703.1:0-1686 GCA_964432035.1 uncultured Ardenticatenaceae bacterium | reverse complement strand
ACTTCCTCAATCGCGCCGTGGAAACGGCCAACGCCGCTAACTTCACCACCTCTTACGGCGACCAGGACTACGTCTTGCTGCACTCCAACCGCCGCACCGACGGCGTGATTCTCGACGCCCTTATCGCCAACCAGCCTGAGAGCGACCTCATTCCCAAGGTGGTCAACGGGCTTCTGGCACACCGCACGCGCGGACGCTGGTCCAACACGCAAGAGAACGTTTTCATCTTACTGGCCCTGGACAATTACTTCAACACATTCGAGGCGCAGACGCCGGATTTCGTCGCCCGCATCTGGTTGGGCGAGACCTACGCCGGCAGCCACGAGTTCGTCGGACGCACGACCGAGACGCGCGAAACGAACGTGCCTATGAGTGTTCTGGTTGAGGAAGAGGCGTTACAGGACCTCATTGTGAGCAAAGAAGGCCAGGGGCGCCTCTACTACCGTCTGGGCCTGAGCTACGCGCCCACGGACCTGGAGCTTGATCCGCTGGACATGGGCTTCGTCGTGGAACGCAGCTACGAAGCCATCGACGATCCAGAAGATGTAGCCCGCGATGATGACGGCACGTGGCGCATTCGCGCCGGCGCCCGCGTGCGCGTGCGACTGAAGATGGTCGCCAGCAACCGCCGCTATCACGTAGCCCTCGTAGACCCCTTGCCCGCGGGCCTGGAAATTGTCAATCCCGCTCTCGCCGTTTCTCAAGACATTCCCGACGATCCCAACGCCGCCGAGAGCCGCTACGGTTGGTGGTGGTGGGGCACCTGGTACGAGCACCAGAACATGCGCGACGAGCGCGCCGAAGCCTTTACCACACTCCTGTGGGACGGCGTCTACGAATACACCTACGTCGCCCGCGCCACCACGCCCGGCACATTCGTCGCCCCTCCGGCAAAGGCCGAGGAGATGTATAGTCCAGAAGTCTTCGGTCGCAGCAGCAGCGATTGGGTGATTGTTGAATAGACAGCTGACTCGGTGAGACGTGACAGGGCTTCGCAACCTGTCACGTCTCTACCGTCAACCGCTCATACAACGCCCTGCTCTGCCGCACCGCCTCCACCGGCTCCCCGTCCCCCTGATACTCGATCGCCACATCGCCGTGGTATCCCGCTTCTTCTAACATGGCCATCAGCTGCGCGTGTGGCAAAGCCCTATCATCGCCGTCCTCGTCAAAGGCCGTCGTCTTCAAATGATAGTGGTTCGCCTCAGACGCCAGCTCGCGCCACCAATGCTCCCGCTCTGACTCTGACACGCCATCTGACGGCATATTGTCGGGGTCAAAGCAGCAGCCAAAACAAACGCCAAATGCCTCTGGCAGACGCCGCGCCGCGTCGCGCACAATCGCAAGATGGCGGTCGATGTCCGTGCTGATACCCCAATGGTTCTCCACCGTGATGATCAGGCCCGGACAGTGTCGCTGGCTCTGTATAACGAAATCTGCTAGCCGGCGCGCCACCAATGCATCGTCCGCGCCATCGCGTTGCCCCAGGTTCACACGCAGCAGGCGCACGTGCAGGCGACGCGCGGCATACAATCCCCGCCGCAGGTACAGCTTCTGTGCGGGCCACTGCCATCGCGACACCGAAAAGTCGCTGTTGATCGTCCACGTCAGAACATTGACGCTCTCAGCCCGCGCATTCTCCACCAACTGATCCAGCGTGGCGCGACTGTAGCGCCATAGCTCCGG
>CAYSMQ010000702.1:1022-1688 GCA_964432035.1 uncultured Ardenticatenaceae bacterium | reverse complement strand
GTAGGCGTTATGCACTGCTACTGGACCCAAAAGCCCGGCTATAGCCTGGACGAGGCCCAGCTACGGCGCATTCTCTACGACTACGCCTACGTGCGCCCTACCTGGAAGGAAGACAAACGCGGCCGCGCCCAAAAGGCCCTCGAACATGAAGACACCTGGCAACAAGACCTCATCATCGGCCTCGGCCGCAAACTAGGCCCCTTCTGGTATCCGGCTCAATTATGAGGACCGTGTCCACCATCTCACGCAGTTCATGTTTATTCAAGTAATGGCTTCCAATCGCAGCTGTTATCGATTACAATGTGAACTATCCAGGCCAGGAAAGGAGGCGCCCGTGAAATCATCCGTTCCGGATCAGCTTGTCCTCGACCTCTCTCGCGACATCGTCAGCGAAGTCGCGCCAGAAGAGTTGCCGCTCTTTCGTCCAATCGGCGAAGCGTATCTGCAAAATCCCCACGAGGCGCCACCCGATCACAAGAGCGGCGACGAAATGCTTGGCTTCGGCGTTGCCGAGTCGGCTGCGCTACTGACGCCCGTCATTTTGCCCATAATGGGCAGCGTCGTGAAGTATCTCGCCGGCGAAGTCACGACATCTCTCAAGGATCACAGCTCGGAAGCCATTAGCGATACCATAAAGAACCTATTCAGGCGCTTTCGCCCTACAGG
>CAYSMQ010000702.1:0-1012 GCA_964432035.1 uncultured Ardenticatenaceae bacterium | reverse complement strand
AAGCCGGATGCCATGCCGCCCCCGCTAAGCCGTGAGCAGCTGCAACAGGTCCACCGGCTTGCTTCCGAAAAAGCGCGAAAGTTCGACCTTCCCGAGGAGCAGGCACAGCTTCTGGCCGACGCCATCACAGGCAGCTTAGCGCTCAAGACTTGACGCCGGGAGTAGACAGATGAATACAGAGGGCGGGTTAAACAGCAGCGCTGGTCGCCTAAATCCATTTATATTTCCCTCCGAAACAACGGCTCGCTTCCTCGTGCTCATCATCGCCGTCGCCGGCGCCAGCCTGTTCATCTACGATCTGTTTTTCTTTGTGGCCAATGGCGCGCAATACAGCGACCTCATTACCGTCTGCTTAGCCGAAGCCGAAATAGGAGATCCCAATTTCAACCGGTGTATGGCGCCCCTGCAACGGGCCCAGGCTGCGTCGTCCCTGCGCGGTCTAACGATACTCCTGGTACTCGGCGCCGTTTTTTACTGGCTCTTTCCGGCCTGGCGCATCCGGCGGCATCACCTCACGCGCCTGCGCGAGGATGATGCCCCGGAACTCGTCGCGGATCTGCAAGCGCTATCCCGAGAAGCCGGGTTGAAGAAACCACCACATTTCCTCGTAAATCCTCACGCGCCGGCCGTCACCGGACTGGCCTTTGGGCGTCTGGGCAAGTACTACGTCGCTCTTTCTGCCGGCCTCGTCACCAAATACGTTACAGATTTGCCCTCCTTCCGCGCCATCGTGCGCCACGAACTAGCCCACTTGCGTAACGCCGACGTGGATAAAGCCTACTTCGCCGTCGCCATTGGCTGGGCCTTTCTTCTCGTTACCCTTCTCCCCCTGCTGTTCAGCGTCTTTTTGCCCTCCATCTCAGCAGCGGACTTGATTAACCTTGTCTGGCGCGCCTTGGTCCTCATTGTGCTCGTCTTCCTTATTCGTAATGCCGTCCTCCGCACGCGCGAACTGTACGCAGACGCGCGCGCGTCCACGCTGGAGCCCGAGAGCAACGCCTTGCACCGGATC
>CAYSMQ010000701.1:0-1689 GCA_964432035.1 uncultured Ardenticatenaceae bacterium | reverse complement strand
AAGAGCAAGATTTGCGCCGAAAAATAGATAAAGATAACTAACACAACAAGCGAACCCGCCGCACCATAGGCCGATGTAATGTTACTCACGCTGAGGTAGACGCCAATTAGCTCCTTACTAATGACGAACAGAACGGCCGTGACAAACGCACCCATCCATACGTCACGCCAGGCGATGTGGACTCGCGGCAAAACCTTGAAAATGGCGGCAAAAAGCAACGTCGTTAGCGCCAGACTTAATAGAATATTCCATAGCGGCGCATAGTCCACAATTGGCACGAAACGGCTTGCCTGGGAAATAATCGCCGTGGCAAGGAAGGTACTCAATAGCAGCAGCCCAAAAATCACAACCATACCGAACGCCAGCAGGCGATCGAGCACCGTTCCGCGCACTCCTCGTTGGCCTGAAGGTCGTACCTTCCAGATGACATCGAAGGCGTTCATTAACTGTGCAAACGCACCTGAAGTGGCAACGAACAGGGTCGCGGCGCTGATTGCCACGGGAAGTAATCCTCCGGTCGGCCGGCTGGCCTCCTCAAGCACGGCGCCAACTGCCCTCGCAATGCGCACGCCCACAAGCCGTGTCACTTGCATCGTGATGCGTGCCTGCGCCTCATCCGGATAAAGGCGCCCCATGATTAGGAGCGCAAGCACCAGCAGCGGCGCAAGCGCCAGGATCGCGTAATATGAGAGTCCAGCCGCCATCAAAGAGGCGTTGTCCGCCTGCCAGTCGCGAAACGTATCTTTTAGTAACGTCAGGAGCATCTTGCGATTCACACGCTTACGCTCCCACTTTGGCCAGCGCCTGTCGCAAATCGTCTATAAGATCGTCGACGTGCTCGATACCCACCGACAGCCGCACCAACCCTGGATCAACCGCCAATGGCGAGTCGGCCACCGAGGCGTGTGTCATGGGCGCGGGAACCTCGATCAACGACTCTACGCCTCCCAGGGACTCCGCCAGCGTAAACAGGCGCGTCTCCCGCGCCACAACTCGCGCCGCCGCTTCGCCCCCTTTCATAATGAACGATACCATGCCGCCCGGCCCGCGCATCTGTCGTTGCGCCAAGCCCCGCTGTGGGTGGCTGTCCAGCCCGGGAAAGATAACTTTCTCAACAGCCTCATGATCGACCAGATATTGCGCCACCCGCGTGGCGTTAATGCTGTGCCTCTCCATGCGCAACGCCAGCGTCTTGATGCCGCGCAGCACCAAAAAGCAATCCTGCGGTCCCGGCACTGCACCTATGGCGTTTTGCAGGAACTTTAAGCGCTCGTACGCTGCGGCGTCGTCAAGCACAATGGCGCCGCCGACGACGTCAGAATGGCCGCCGAGGTACTTCGTCGTGCTATGCACCACAAAATCGGCGTCCAACGCCAGCGGTTGCTGAAGAGCCGGCGAGGCAAAGGTATTATCCACGGCCAGCCAGGCGCCCGCATCGTGCGCCAATTCTGCCACTCTGCGAATGTCGCTTAACCGTAGCAAGGGATTCGTGGGCGTCTCCAACCATACAAGCCGCGTCTCCGGCCGCAGCGCCCCGTCTATAGCCTGAAAATCACCCGTATCCACAAAGCTAAAGTCGATGCCATAAGCGGCCAACACTTTGTCGAATAAGCGGTAAGTGCCGCCGTAGACGTCGTCGCCACAGATAACGTGCTCGCCCGCCTGCACGAGGCGTAAGAGCGTGTCCGT
>CAYSMQ010000700.1:0-1720 GCA_964432035.1 uncultured Ardenticatenaceae bacterium | reverse complement strand
ACACGGAGAATGGGGCGCAGCCGCAGCTGGTTGTGACCAATGGCCTGTCGCGGGTCAGTTACCGCGCGTTGGCCAATTATCTGGACGTGTCACGGCGCCGCCTGCGCATGGCGCGAGCGTCAGAAGTCGAAGAGATGACGGGCTACAAAGTAGGCACGGTGCCGCCATTCGGCCATAAATCGCCGATAGCCACGGTGCTGGATGAGACCGAACCCCGGCAAAAAGAAGTGTATGTCGGCGGCGGCGGAATCAACGCGCTGATGCGGCTATCTGTCGAAGAGTTGCAACGGGTGTTGCAGGCGAATGTCGTGGACCTATCCAAGTAGGGACGATACGCAAGCTGTAGGTAGGTGGGGGCTCGCAAGCCGAGAAGCTTGCGCTACAAAGTCACGGCGCGAACGAAACTTCCGGATAAGGATTGCCGCCCTCTTGTAGAAGCGGCGCGGGTTCGCCTTTCAGCGTCTGGTCGAAAAAGGCCACTGCGTAATTGTTGATGATGGAAACCATGCGCACCCCCTCGACGTCGCCGCTGAGGCCAATGAGCGACGTCATGGGCGACATCAGTGGGATGTCCGTGTAGTCGAAATGCACGGTGCCCTCGACCGTTAGGAGATAGCCTTCTCCCTGCTGCTGTTCGTAGAGGCGCTCGCCGAGGGCGCGGTTGTTGGCGCCCAGCCAGTCGGGGGCGCTAATGAGCATGAGGGTGGGTTCGTAGGATGACTGCAGTACTGCTGGCGCGACGGGCTCGATCCAGCCATCGAGGGCCAGGGCGCCGTCACAATCTTCGATGGCAGCGCAGGCCTGAATGGCAGCGCCCCCACCGGTTGAGTGGCCAAGCAGTCCCAGGCGCGACGCGTCAATCTGGCGGTGCAGAAGATGATCGGTAAGGCGGCTCCACTCTGATAGCTCTTGCGCAACAAAGTCAATATCCTGTGCCCACACGTCAACTAGTCGCGCGCCGGCTTGCGTGACGGTCATCTCGGGCGGCATGACGGATTCCTGATCGTAGAAGGCGATGCGCCCATCAGGAAAGGCGGTGAGCACGTTGGCGTAGGGATGATCGATGGCAGCAACAACGTATCCATGGCTGGCAAGCTCTTGCATCAGTGACGTATTTTGGGCGCGCAATCCGCGTAAGCCGTGAGAAAAGATGAGTAGAGGAAATGGCCCTCCGGCGGCAGGCGGCACGTCGAGGTAGGCAGCCGTGCGCACAAGATTCAGATGACCGAAAATGAAAGGCGGTAGATCGAGGCGACGAGCGATGGCCGGACCGGCGACGTCGACGCGCTCGATAAAAGGCGCTCGCTCACTGTCCGCTTCGATTTGGGCCGGATACCAGACCTGCACCATCAGCTCACGATGCGTTACTTGCTCGCTAAAGATTTCAGGGCGGCTGTCGTCGACAAGGTGAACGCTACGCGTGCCGACGGCGTAAGGGCCGGTGGGCGCTTTGGGCCGGGGGACGGGTAAGGCATAGGGTAGCGCTATGGACAGCATGAGCCAAAGCAAGGCCAGCGCACCGCCCGAAACACGCAGAGCGTGGCTCTTCACGGGTCGTTGTGGCAAAAGGATTGAGACGAAGGTGAGCAGCGCCAGAACCACAACAAGCAAATAGGCGGGCAGCATCTGCCAGCGATACCCTTCCAGAATGATGTGGAGCACGAGGGCCAGCGCGGCGGCAAGGGGCAGCCAGCGTAGGCGGCGCGAATGATAGCGCGTG
>CAYSMQ010000699.1:0-1725 GCA_964432035.1 uncultured Ardenticatenaceae bacterium | reverse complement strand
CGGGCATCTTGCAGGCCGTGGCCTTTAAGCCGGATCTTGACGAGGAACTGTTTGAAACCATCAAACGGTTAGGACAGGAGTCTTCGCTCATCGTTAGCGGCACCGTGCGTCAGGACGATCGTGCTCCCGGCGTGCCCGGCGGCTATGAATTAGGAATCAAGTCGCTGGAGGTGCTACAAGACGTAGAGGATTATCCTATCACCCCTAAGGAGCATGGCGTTGAGTTTCTCATGGACAACCGCCATCTTTGGTTGCGCTCCAGCCAGCAGTGGGCCATCATGCGCGTGCGCGCCACGGTTAAACGCGCCATCATCGATTGGCTCGACGACAACGGATTTCTCAACGTGGATACGCCCATCATCACGCCGTCGGCCGCCGAAGGCACCAGCACGTTGTTTCCAGTTGACTTCTTTGAGGATCAGGCCTATCTGGCACAGACGGGACAGCTCTACAATGAAGCGAATATCATGGCTTTCGGGCGCGTCTACTGCTTTGGGCCGACGTTCCGCGCCGAGAAATCTAAGACGCGACGCCACCTCGCCGAGTTCTGGATGGTGGAGCCGGAGATCGCCTTCTGTGACCTCGAGCAGTTGATGGAGATCGAAGAGCAATTCGTCTCCTATATCGTGGAAACGACGCTAAAGCGACGGGCGCATGAACTGGCATTGCTGGAGCGCGATACATCGGCTCTGGAACGCATTAAGCCACCTTTCCCACGCATTAGTTACGATGAGGCCATCGAGCGCTTACACGCTGCGCGCGAAGAGACGGACGATCCAGAGCAAAAGGAGTTGTTGAAGATCGAGTGGGGAGAAGATTTCGGAGCGCCTCATGAGACCGAACTGGCACAGCAGTTCGACAGACCCGTATTTGTCTATGGCTACCCCACACAGGTAAAGGCCTTTTACATGGAGCCCTGGCCCGACCGTCCAGAGGTCTGCAAGAGCGTCGATCTACTGGCGCCGGAAGGATACGGCGAAATCATCGGCGGCAGCGAACGCATGAGCGACCCGGATATCCTGATTGAAGCCATCCACAAGCACGAACTGCCTATCGAACATTATCACTGGTACATTGATTTGAGGCGTTATGGCAGTGTGCCGCACAGCGGTTTTGGTCTGGGCCTGGAACGCACGACGGCCTGGATCTGCGACATACATCACATTCGCGAGACAAGCCCCTTTCCGCGCACGCTTAAGTATATGTATCCCTGATCCCTGAACGTTAAAAATCGGATGTCTTTGCATGCAAATGCATCTCTCGAGCGGCGGTTAAGAGACATCCGATTTCTTCTATGGTTTGCGCCACTCCCAAAAGTGAACGCTAATCGGCTCTCCCGGCCCGGTCGCTCTTTCGCGGGTTTTAAAGGCATGCTGCGGCAGCTGGGGCACGATGGCGTCGACAATGTGGAATGTATACCGCGTGCGCAAACCAGGATATGATAGTGCCATTTCCTCCAGCACCTTCTGCCGGTACGTTTCGGGTTGCACCATGGCGCCACCGTCTTCTACTCCTAGCTCTTCTCGCAAGCAGCGCAGGGCGGCGTCCACGTAGTGTTCGCCAGGGTGGAGCTTTTCTGAGGGAGGCCAGCCTCGCGCGCGACGTCGTCCGCTGGCGAACCCCTGGTAGGCCTCGATGAGAATGGCGTCGCCGCGGCGCACAATGATGCGCACAGCTTCCAGCGTTCGCAACGGCGGGTCGTCACTCAACACACTCTCACCTTTC
>CAYSMQ010000698.1:0-1750 GCA_964432035.1 uncultured Ardenticatenaceae bacterium | reverse complement strand
GATCTCCTGCCACAGTTCGGTTTCGATGCCGGCCTGGTGGGCGCCGGCGAGCATCTCCAGCAGAAGCGCTTCGATGCCTTTGGAGAATACGCTACGCAGCATTTTGAAGGAAGCGGCGTCGCCAATGTCTTGCCCAAACTCCACGCAATTGAGACCGAAGGCGTTGAGTACCTCCGCCGCCTGGCGCGCGCCGGGCCCGGTCAAATTGACGCGTGTTCCGGCGCCCGAGGCTCCAACGGCGCCCAAAATCGCCCCTTCGACAAACTGTGCGCCCGACCCGGCGATGACGTCTGCCATGCGCATCTTGACGTTACGGCTAGTGGAATTCAGATCCACGTAGTGTTGGCCGGGTGATAGAAAGGGAACGGCGGCGCGCGCCACGTCCAGGGCCACTTCCGTGGTTACTGTGGAAAGAATATACTGGGATTCGGAAACCACGTGGGCCTGCGGCGCGATGGTGACGCCGCGGTCCGCTGCTGGCAGCCCACCTGCCTTCTCACCGCCGTTTGTGAAGGCAACGTCGTAGGCCTGAACGCGTGCGCCTGCGCGGGCAATGGCCTGCGCAAACGTCGATCCGACTTCTCCATATCCGATTATGCCAATGGGTGGATGGTTCATGTCTTTTCACCGCTCCGGATTAAGTAGTTCTTTTCGTTTTCCTTCATTTGGGGCACACCCTGAATCTCGAAGATGTGGCTAACCGGCGCCAGGCGCTCGTCAACAGTGTGGATGCCGTCCGCACGTCTTATCTCTTGCAGGGTTTCTTCTATACCGCGCACGGCCGCGCGCAGCGGGTGATTGGCGTAAATGACGAGCCTGACGTTACCGAGCGCGCGAATCTCTTCGCCGGTCAGCTGAGGATAGGTGGTGGGCACGAGCACCAATGGAACCGGTCCCCGCCAGCTCTGGCAGAAGCGGCGCACCTCCTCAGGCTCCCGGGATTTGGAATGAATGAGGAGCAGATCGGCGCCAGCTTCAGCATAGCAGGAGGCGCGAAGGAGCGCCTCTTCCTGGCCCCATCCGGCAATGAGGGCCTCGATGCGGGCGATGACAACAAAGTCTTGGCTGCGCTGGTTGTCTTTTGCGGCCCGTATCTTGCCGGCGAATTCTTGCATGTCGGTCAGCTCCTGCCGGCCACCGGCGAGCAGGCTGTTGTCTTTAGGGAACTTCTTGTCTTCGATGCTCATCCCGGCGACGCCGGCCGTGTCAAAGAGGCGGGTGGCGTAGATAACGTTGTTGGCATTACCGTAACCCGTATCAGCGTCGACGATCACGGGGATTTCCAGAACCTCAGTCATGGACCGCGCGGCATCAAGATATTGATTCATCGCGATAAGGCTGGCGTCCGGCACGGCGTAGTGCGCAGACACTGCGAGACTGCTTGACCACACAAAGTCAAAGCCGGCCCGTTCCACAAGTTTGGCCTCAAGGGCAGTGCCCGCTCCGACGCCCTTTAATAGATCCTGTTCGGTCATTTTGCGGCGAAACAGTTGTGCCTTTTCATTAATCATCGTTCATCTCCTATATCTCCAAACGCGAGGCGCTTAATCTGTTAGCGCGAAATCCTCGCGCGCCAGGCGCTCGCGGCGAAAGCTAAAATAAAGTGCGACATCGTAGATAATTCCGGTGGCGGCCGAAAGGACGAGCGGCACACTGTAGGCGAACACTTGGAACGTGGCTCCCGTAATGGAGGGACTGATGCTCTGAGTCAGGTTACGCGTGAGGTTCGTCAAACCGGCCGCAGTAGTCC
>CAYSMQ010000697.1:1625-1760 GCA_964432035.1 uncultured Ardenticatenaceae bacterium | reverse complement strand
CCACGCCCTCGGCGGCGATGCGCTTGAGGGTGGCGGCGAACTCGGGGTTACGAAAGAGTTCGCCCGCGCGTGGCGCTTGCCCGCCGGGACACCACACGCGACGCGAGTGACGGTGACGGCTCATGAACGTTTCCG
>CAYSMQ010000697.1:0-1615 GCA_964432035.1 uncultured Ardenticatenaceae bacterium | reverse complement strand
GGGCTCTACCCATTCGGCGGCGTATTGCGCCAGGTCGCTTTCTTTAAGCACGCCGCCGGCTTCCTGCACCGTCTCCGCAATTTGCCGCGCGATGTCGCCCTCGTAAAAGACGTCCACGCCCTCGGCGGCGATGCGCTTGAGGGTGGCGGCGAACTCTGGGTTACGAAAGAGCTGGCCCGCGCGCGGCGCTTGCCCGCCGGGACACCACACGCGGCGCGAATGGCGGTGGCGGCTCATGAACGTTTCCGAGCGCTGCCAGGCGCCGGCAATCATTTCGCTCACGGGAAAGCCCTTTTGCGCATAGTCAATGGGTCGATGTAATAGGTCGCCTAGGGCTTTGCTGCCAAAACGATCCAGGGCCAGTTGCCAGCCGCGCAGGCTGCCGGGTACGGTGACGGTGATGGGGCCCACCTGCGGCATTTCGTCATATCCCTGCGCGTGGATCCACTCCGCCGTCAGCGCCTGTGGGGCAGGGCCGCTGGCGTTGATGCCGTATAGCTTCTTCTCGTCCTCCCACCAGATAAGAGCAAAGGCGTCGCCGCCAATACCCGTTGAACAGGGTTCCACGACGCACAACGTGGCCACGGTGGCAATGGCGGCGTCGAGCGCGTTGCCGCCGTTTTGGAGGATTTCCAGCCCGGCCTGCGCCGCCAGCGGCTGGCTGGTAGCCACGGCGCCGTTGCGGGCGAGGACGTTTGAGCGGCGGCTGGGGAAGGAGTGGGTGTTGAATTGCATGGGTTGGACCTCCTTGATTTGGAGATTGGAGATTGGGGATTGGAACCGGTTTCATGTTACAGGGAGTTTACCAGGGCGAGGATGGGTAAACCAAGACTGCTCATTCGCTCCAGGAAGTGGCACATATGGGTCCAAATCCTTCTTGTCCTGATTTTCGTCGCCTGCAATCGTGCTGTTTATCACTTCAAACGCTGCGCCCAAAGGAGCACCATGGATAGCATGGGGGGAGGTAGACATTGGACAAAGCAGTCGGTGGAATGGCAATGTCGCGACAAATGGACATCAGACATCGCTTCCAGCTCTGGCCGCGCTGGGTAGGCGTAAACGCGCTGGCCGAACTCGTCGGCCTTGGCGCCACACTGGCGCTTGACTTCGTCATCATCTCCAGCATTGCCGCTGCGCAGACCATGACCGCTTCGCTGCTAGCCATCGTGCTCATGACGGCGACGGGCGCCGTCGAGGGCCTGGTCGTCGGGCTGCTGCAGTGGTCGGTCCTGCGCCGCCCGTTTCCGAGCATCGCCCGGCGCACCTGGGTAGTGGCAACGGTAACCGGGGCCGTGGTAGCCTGGTTCTTGGGCTCGCTGCCCAGCACGCTGATGGATATGGGTGCACAACAGGGGTCGACGCCGGTTGCCGAACCGCCCCTGGCTATCGTATTGTTGCTGGCAGCCGGCATGGGTTTTGTCCTGGGCGCCGTGCTGGCATACTCGCAGTGGCGCGTCCTGCGCCGGGCCATTGCCGCCGCCTGGGTGTGGATTCCCGCCAACTGTGTGGCCTGGGCGGGTGGCATGGCGTTCATCTTCGCTGCCATAGACGTGGCCCAGCGCGCGTCTTCTACGAGCCAGGCGCTGGCAGTCGCTGCCGCCGGCCTTCTGCTCGC
>CAYSMQ010000696.1:0-1766 GCA_964432035.1 uncultured Ardenticatenaceae bacterium | reverse complement strand
GAACAAAGACGGCAAGCTGGCGACGAAGGTTGCCGAAAACCCGCGCATCGCCGCAGAAGTCGCGGACCTGCGTTACGTGGACACCGATGAACCTGGCTGGCGTCGCAAGCGCTGGGGGCGCGGTTTCACCTACGTTGACCTGGCGGGAGAGCACATCGGACCCGGACCACAACGCGATCGTATTGAGGCTTTGGCCATTCCGCCGGCATGGACTGACGTGTGGATTTGTCCTGAGCAAAACGGACACATCCAGGCCACGGGACGGGACGACAAAGGACGCAAGCAGTACATCTACCACCCACGCTGGCAAGAAATTCGAAACCAGACGAAGTTCTCGCGCATGGTTCGTTTTGGCCAGGCCCTGCCTCACATTCGAGCGCGGATCGATCGGGATTTGCGCAAGCACGGCGCCAAACGCGAACGCGTACTGGCAGCCGTGGTGCGCCTCTTGCAGAATAGCCTGATCCGCGTGGGAAACGCTGAATATGCGCGTGATAACGGCTCATTTGGCCTGACGACGATGCGGGATGAACATTTGGATCTCAACGGCGATCGCCTACAGTTCGAATTCAAGGGTAAGAGTGGAAAAACACAGCGGGCAGATGTACGTGACCCCCGTGTGGCCCGAGTCGTGCGCCAGTTGCAGGAACTGCCCGGACAGGACCTGTTCCAGTATGAGGATGAGGATGGCAACCTGCGTCATATCGAATCCCAAGATGTCAACGAATACATAAACGCTGCCGTGGAAGGTGGGGAAACATTCTCGGCTAAAGATTTCCGCACCTGGGGCGGCACCGTACAGGCGGTTCGCGTCTTGCGCGAGATGGGTCCGGCTGCTGACACAAAGGATGCCGACGCCAATGTTGTCGAGCTTTATCGCAAGGTCGCGGAGCATTTGGGGAATACGGCGGCCGTCTGTCGTCAGTACTACGTGCACCCGCTGGCGCCTGAGGCTTATCGCCAGGGCATCTTTTTCGATGTTTGCGAGAACTTGGAAGGTGAGCCGGACGACGAGTGGCTAGAGCCGGAAGAACGCGTAGCCCTAGCGCTGCTGCAATTGGACCTTGAGATCGTTGACCCGTGAGTTCTTTTTACGCTTTCGTTAGGGCTAAATAGAGACGGAATAGGTGCAGTTCGTCGTAGTCAACGGTCCCTTGCAGAGCGTCGTAGACGGGACGCAAGTAGTCGAAGCCCTGCTCTTCAAAGGCCTTGATCACGCGCTGCCGTTCTTCAGAAGTCAGGCGGGAACCCTCTAGGAGACCATCCGAGGACAATTCGCGGCCAAACTGAACTGCCTTCCAGAGATGGTTGATGACCGTTGCTTCTTTGACGCCGTAGATGGCGGCGATTTCGGCGATGGATTGTCCAGACTGGAACAGGCCCGTGACTTCCTGAGTGCGGTTGCCCAGCCCGGCCTTGCGGCGGGCGCGACCGGAAGCGTTCGCCGGTTTTTTCTTCTCTTCTATTCCCGCTTCTTCACAGTAGTCTCGGATGACGCGTAGGAAATCGTCGCCGTAGCGATTAAATTTTACGCTTCCGACGCCGTTTATCTGTAATAGCGCCTTTTCTGATTGCGGGAAGTAGGTTGCCATCTCGGCAAGTGCACGGTCGGAGAGAATGATATAGGCGGGCATGTTCGCGGCGTCTGCCAACTCCTTGCGGCGCTGGCGCAGGCGCTGGAAGAGCGCATTGTCGTATTCCTCGGCCGTGGGCGCGGTCGTGCGCCGATCGGCCGTGGGCGCCGAGCCCATCACGGTTTCGCCCCG
>CAYSMQ010000695.1:0-1770 GCA_964432035.1 uncultured Ardenticatenaceae bacterium | reverse complement strand
CGAAGCGAGTACGCTATTAGGCATCCAGGAGACCTTCCATGACAGTCTCTCTCGAAAACTCAAAAGCCGTCTACCAGGGCATCAAGGAGTGTGGCGTGCGCTTTCTTACGGCGCTGCCGGAGACGTGGCTCGTCTACTTGCTGCAACTGGCGGACGAGGATCCGGAGATGTGCCTGGTGGAAGTAGCCAAAGAAGAGGAAGCGGTGGGCATCGCCGCCGGCGCCTATTTTGCCGGCGAACCCAACATTTTGCTCATGCAGAACCACGGATTCATGGCGGCGATCAACGGCATCGTTTCCCTGGCGCAGTTGTACAGTGTGCCCTTGTGCATGCTCATCGCCTACCGCGGGCACATCGGGGAGCCCTATCCCTGGCACACGCGCGGCGGAATCGTCACCGAACCGCTGTTGCAGGCGCTGCAGATTCCCTACGCCGTCGCCGACGATCCGGCCCGGGTCGAACGGCAGATCCGCGAGGCGCACACGCTGTCGCTGAGCAGCCTGTCGCCGGTGGCTCTGCTGCTGTCCCGCGACCTGATGGAGGATTGACCATGCTGCGATCGCGCGCCATCGAAGCCATCTTTCCCGCACTAGAGGACAAGCTGGTGGTGACTATCATGGGCGCCTGCGCGCAGGAGCTCTATGACTGCGGGCACCGCGACAATTTCTTCTATCTGCAACACGCCATGGGTCTGGCCTCGTCCATCGGTCTGGGCCTGGCGCTGAATCTGCCGGACGAGCGCGTTGTCGTGTTGGACGGCGACGGTTCGGTGCTCATGAACCTGGGCGCGCTGGCCACGATGGCCCGATATCGTCCATCCAATCTCACCCACATCATCTTTGACAACGGCAGCCTGCTTTCCACCGGCGGTTTCGTGACGCACACGACGAGTGGCGTGACGGACCTGGCAGCCATCGCCCGCGGCGCGGGCGCGCCGCACGCGTCTTCTGTGAACACGCCGTATGACTTCATGGAAGCGGTGGGCGAAGCCTTCGACCGCGACGACCTCTCGGTCATCGTCTGTCGCGTAGAGGCGGTGGGCCCGGACCATTTCGGCATGGATCTGAAGCTGCCGGAGAATGCGTTTCGGTTTGAGAGGTTTATCAGGGGAAAAAAGGGGTTGGAGATTGGAGTTTAGGGACTGGAGATTAGGGATAGGAGATTGGTTATGACGGATGTGCTCAGGCAACTGATAGAGGGCCTTAATAGCAACGAGATTCGTGTTGTGGATTTGACTCAGCCGCTGGGGCCAGAGACGGTGGTCATCGACCTGCCGCCGCCTTTTGCGCAGTCGCCGCCGTTGACGATGGAGACGATCAGCGAATATGATGACGCGGGACCGGCCTGGTATTGGAATACGCTTACGCTGGGCGAGCATACGGGGACGCACTTTGACGCACCGGTACATTGGGTGACGGGGCGCGATCTGGCCGACAACACGACGGACGCGCTACCGGCGCGGGCATTTATCGGTCCGGCCTGCGTTATTGACGTTTCAGAGCAGTCGGCGGCCGATCCCGACTTCCTGCTATCTTCAGACGACGTGCGCGCCTGGGAGGCAGAACACGGGGCCATCCCCGAGGGCGCCTGGCTCCTGCTGCGCACCGATTGGTCCAAACGGCAGGGACGCGAGGCATTTCTGAACACGGACGAGAACGGCCCGCACACGCCGGGCTTTGCCGTGGAGTGCGCGCGCTTTCTGGCAGCGGAGCGGCCCATCCTGGGCGTGGGCGTGGAGACGGTGGGCACCGACGCGGGACAGGCGGGCAC
>CAYSMQ010000694.1:0-1778 GCA_964432035.1 uncultured Ardenticatenaceae bacterium | reverse complement strand
CGGATGACGGTGACGTTCATGGCAATGCCCCGGTCGTCTTCCAGTTCTGGCCCGAGATCGGCGCCAATCTGGTCGCGAAGCGCTTCGACCGTGCTGTGAGCGATGGCGTGCGTCGAGCGCACGGTAAGATCAAGGGCCAGGGGTTGTTGGCTATCGGTCAGGTTGCTAATCTCGACACCGGCAAATTCGACGCCTTCGATAGCGTTTGTGTGCGTCTCGACCACTTCGTTGACGCGCGCTTCTAATTGGGCTTCGCGGGCCAGGCTGATGGTTGTCGTACCCAGGACAAATGTGATGAAACCAAGGAGGATGAGGGCAATGCGAACGGTGCGGCGTTGTATGGCCCGTTGCGCTTTCTGGCTCTGGCTGGGGCGAAAACCGAGGATGAGAAAGACGAATACTGCGGCGGCGACGATGGCGACCAGGTTGGTGGAATAGAGAAGCAGGGCCCCTGCCGATTCTTGATAATTGCCCGTAGCGAAGGCGATGCCCACTGAAGCCAGCGGAGGCACAAGCGCCGCGGAGATGGCGACGCCGGGCAAAGCGGCTGCCGCATCAGAGTGGGCCAGAGCATATGCGCCGGCAAACCCGGCAAAGACGGCGACGCCTAGATCCAGCAGGGTGGGTTGTGTCCGGGCCAAAATTTCTGGCGTTAAAGTGCCGTCCGGCTGTAGGAAGCCGGTAACTACACCGAGGATGATAGCCAGCACTGTGCCTCTGACAACGGCGCCAACCGAAAGGCGCAGGAAACGCGGGTTGCCGAGCACGATGGCCAGCCCGGCGCCGATCATGGGGGACATGAGCGGGGCCACGAGCATAGCGCCAATGACGACCGCGGGACTGCTAAGGAGCAAACCCAGCGATGCAATCAGCGTGGAAAGGCCGATTAGCACGAAGAAGTCGGTACTGGGCCTGGCGCTGCGTCGAATGCGGACGTAAACCTCGGTTCGCTGGCTAAGCTTCAACCTGGGAACGACGTTCTGTAAGCGCCAGGCCAGGTTGCGCCAGATATCGCTAACGGTGGACGCGGCTTCCCAGAAGACGGCGACGGGCGTTTTGCTCTCGCGCACGACGGCGCCGACAACGTCGCCAAAAAGGGCGCGGTCGATGGTGCTCTCACGCGTGGCACCAACGAGGACCAGATCGTAACCGCGGCTGGCTTCTTCTACGATGCCCTCGGTTACATTGCTTGCCTGGATCACCGAGCGTTCGACTCGCTCGGATGCGTCGGCAAATCTGAGCAACTGGCGCAGGCGCGCTTCTCCGTGCGCGACTTCGTTTTCGCCGAGATAGCCGGGCGCGACATAGAGCGCCGTGATTTCCACGTCCGGCGTCAGCGGCAGCAGTATGCTGAGCGCTTCTGCCGTATTCGGTCCACCGGCAGTGGGAACCAGTATACGCTTGATCTCACCTGGTTTCTGCGCCTCCGGGCTCTCCTCGCCCTCCCCGCGACTCTCTTGACTATCTCGATACGCCTGGTACGCGCCGCCGCGGATGATGGAGATGGCACAGGGAAGATTGTCCAGCCGTTGCGATTGGCGACTGTCGCCATCGGCGAGGAGGAGATCGATGTCCGCATCGTCGATCAATCTGAGGAGCGCCCCGCGAAAATCATCGGCTTCGATGAGCAACATGTGCACGGTGTCATCTTCGCCGGCGCACTCTTTTGCCAACTTCAGGGCGGCTCGCGCTTGGCCAATGGCATTCTCCGTCGAGCCGCTGGGCAGTATGGCAGCGCCGACCGCTTCACCGCTACTGGCTCTGGCCATTTGCAGCGC
>CAYSMQ010000693.1:1327-1790 GCA_964432035.1 uncultured Ardenticatenaceae bacterium | reverse complement strand
ACGCCTTGACCCGTCGCGCCTTGCGCCCACACATCCGGCGCCTCAATCTTGATTATATTGGGCTCCACGGCCTCCGATGCTTCTTGATGTGAGGTCGCAACATCGACGGGCTCTAACGACCAGCGGGGATTGTCAAAGATGGCAGATACTTGCGGATTCGAGGCCACCGTTTCCAGCACGTCCTCGTCTCCACGCACCCAGATCATGTTGGCAATCCAGAAAGGTTGGTGTTCGGCGCCGGCGACGCGCAATCTTACCAGCAGCTCTTCCTGGGTTTCACGCGCCAACTGTGTAAGCCGCTCGTAGACGTAGGCGCCCTTCGCTACCTTGCCGGAACGGCGTAATGCGCTGGATAAATCCGCCTGTTCTCGCATAAAGACGATGAACTCCGCTTCGCCCTGTGACGCCACTTTTCGGAGCACGTCAGGCGCCACCTTTTCTTCCCAGCTCGTCGCGGCTCTGA
>CAYSMQ010000693.1:0-1317 GCA_964432035.1 uncultured Ardenticatenaceae bacterium | reverse complement strand
CGTTTTCGCTCGCGCTCCTTGAATTAAACGCTGCCAATAGCACAAGGAGAATCAGCGGCAACCGTAATGCGCTTGTCATAGTAGCCACTAACTAACCCTCAAGTTCCCCAATCACGCAAGTAGCGAAAATCATGGCCAACGGTACGGCCGCTAAGCTTGGGAATAATGGGCAGTGTTCGCTTGAAGTGGCTCGTGCGCACCATGTGGAGGACACTCCTGACGAATGCGGCAGGAAACCCACTGGCAACTGCTTCTTCTGGAAGATAGCGCTCGTCAATAAGAAGATACAGGAGGGGATCTACGTCTTCATAACGGAACCCGAAATCCCCTTCGTCGGTTTGTCCGGGGATCAAATCCGCGCTCGGCGCCTTGTCGACGATCACCTCAGGGACGCCAAGCTGCCGGGCAACCTGTCTGATCTGCGTCTTGTACAGGTCGCCGATGGGATTGATGGCCGAGGCCAGATCGCCATAAATTGTTCCGTATCCCAGCAGTATCTCGGTCTTGTTACTGGTGCCGATCACCAGTGCATCCCAGGCAGCCGAGCGGTCGAAAATCGTCGTCATGCGCGCGCGAGCCATGATGTTTCCCTTGCGATTGGGGTCGATTTTCGGAGAAACGTCAAAAAGCGGCTCGACAATTGGGGTAATGTCGATCGTTTCGCTTTCGATACCCAGGTCCTCAATTATCAGCCCGGCATGTTCGAGGCTGGACGGAGAGGAAGTGGCGTAGGGTAAGCGCAAGGCCAGCACGTTTTCCGGTCCCAACGCGCGGGCTGCGAGATAGCAGGAAACGGCAGAATCTACACCCCCAGACAGACCGAGCACGGCGCGTTGAAAGCCCACCTTTGTAAGCTCGTTGTGCACGAAGCGCGTGAGAACCTGAACCGCTAAGTCTGTGTCAATGGATAACTTGTCGCGGATATGATTGGGGAGATCTAGCCGTTTTATTTCTGACTGCTCGTTCATTGACTGCCTCAAGGGCAAACTAGGAAGACGCGCCACAATAGCGACGTGCCGCAACAGTGGCGGGAACGCGCCGGAATTGTAGCGGTGTATCAGTCGACGTGCAACGCGACACAGCCGCGCCAGCAGGCACTGGCGGCCTCAGGATTGTACTTCGACGACGACGCCCTCTTCCGCCCAATCGTATAGAAGTGCAATGTTGTCATTGCTGACAAGGATGCAGCCGTAAGTCACTTTGCGTCCCAGACTATTCGTCCACAATAAGTTGGTGCCGTTGCGCGTGGGAAATCCGTGGAAGCCGTTCATAAAGTCGTTGTTCGGTACCGGCTGGTAGATGCCCATGAAGTTCGGC
>CAYSMQ010000692.1:0-1793 GCA_964432035.1 uncultured Ardenticatenaceae bacterium | reverse complement strand
AAGCGGAAACTCAAGTCTATTTCCTCAGAGTACATGAAATAAGACTCATTAAAGCCCTCTAGCCTCAAGAACGCCTCGCGGCGGATTGCGAGTGCTGCTCCCGTCACCCACGGAACGACTTGACTACGATCATGCGGGAAGGTGCGTGCATAGTTATCTCGCAGTAGAGGGATATACTGAATCAACCAACCAAACGTGTCGTGCCACAGAAATGTGTTTAGCACCGTTGGAAACGGGTAACAGGAAGGTTGTAGGCTTCCATCCGGATTCACCAAGCGCGGCCCAACTAATCCTGCCCGTAAATGCTGGTCAAGATAGTTTGCTAGAATCCGCAGTCCTCCCAGGCACACAACTGTATCACTATTAAGTAACAAGACATAGTCCGTTTCACATGCCGAGATGCCTTGATTTGCCCCAGCACCGTATCCTAGGTTCTCAACATTGCGAATAAGCGTAATGCCCGGGAATTCCGCTTGTATCATTTCGGCGCTTCCGTCGCCAGAGCCGTTGTCCACGACAATAACCTCATCAGGCTGCTCTCGTAACACGGTTCGCAGGCAGGATCGCAAATATGCGCAGGTGTTATAGTTGACGATTACAACCGCTACAGAGCCCATCTTAAACCCGACCACCTGTTTGCAACGACTTAAGCACAGGATCCAGCGACGTCCTGCTCGCCGGCAACAGTTGGCGGCTGAGGCCACGAGCCATAGAGCGCGGCGCCACCAACATGGCAACAAACCACAAAATGTGCACCAGTTTCAGCGGCGCCGAAAGGTCCATGCGCAGCGCGGCTGCACGCGCCCCACGCCATGATAACAAGCGCAACGATCCTTCCGTCGTAGGATGGTGATCGGGCTCTAGCTTCAGCGAAACCAACCGCTGCGCCAGGTAAATTTCGTCATATCGTTCGACGAGTTCACTATACTTATCCGGCGCCCCAGTGATGTTCGCCTTATCAAGGAATCGTTGCAGACAATCACCCGTTGTCTGCACCAGTCCAATCTCCCGGCGCAATTGCTGCACGTCCAGTTCGGGCGTCAAATAGCTGTTGTTCGCGTGCAAGCGATAGTAGCCGCCTGTTTCCTCAAGAGCCGCCACCGGGCCGCAAAGCGCGTTGGCCCGCAACAGATAGTAATCTGCACAGGTACGAAACGCTTCCTCCGGCATTGGCAAAATGCGCCGCAGGCTCCATGCAGAAAAGGCATTGCCGCTGGTCGGAGGCCAGTTCGTGCCGTTCACCAGCGCCGTTGCTCGCTCTCGCAGGTCGCCCGCTGCCAGCGGCAGGTATGCTGGCGGCGCGAACATACCGGTTGGCTCCCCATCGTCGTCGATCACCTGTAGCCGGTATTGTACGCGTGCTTACTCCGGCGCATCGGCGTATACGGCAACCACCTTCTGCGCGATAGTCGCGTGCAAAACATCGTCGGCATCCAAAAAGATAACTATCTGGCCCTGGCTTCGCGCGAACCCCGCGTTCAGCGCCGACGCCTGCCCCCCATTCTCCTTTAAGAGTGGGATTATCCGGTCACCGTATTCGCCAATAATCGGCCGCGACTCATCCGTCGAGCCGTCGTCGACGACGATGACTTCCAGAGGTTCATACGTTTGTTGCAGAGCGCTGTCAATCGCCTCTCGCAGGAAATGTCCGTAGTTGTAATTATTGATAACAATACTCACCAAAGGCTGTATATTCATCCGGCAAAATTGTCTCTCGCAAAGCAGCGGCCTCTGCAGCCACGCTCAACCGAAAGGCTTCGCGCAGGTCGTAAATTTAAGACGAGCGCCGGTAG
>CAYSMQ010000691.1:0-1794 GCA_964432035.1 uncultured Ardenticatenaceae bacterium | reverse complement strand
ATCACTCTCCTGCAATTGACGTTGTTCGCGAGTATCAACCACGAGCGCGCCGATGGAGCGACCTTCGGCGATGAGCGGTACGATACCTGCAGATAAGAACGATTCCTGCGGCAGCCAGTCTGCCATCCAGGGCGCCACGTCCGACACGTTGACGTCTGTCAGGATGACCGGTTCCTGGCTGTGCATAGCAAGACCCGAGCTGCTGCGTTCATCGGCGGGCACGCGGCGACCGGCGGCAGCGGGATCATCGCGCCAGCCGCTGGTGGCCCTAAACCGCAGATACGTCGGATCTTCCTCATCAGGCAGGAGCAGCGCGCAGGCGTCAACAGACAGGAGCGAACGGACCTCGTCGACCAGGAATGACATCACATCGTCCAGATCAAGCCGGCTTAGAAGCTGATTCGTGAAATTCAGCAGCATGCCTTGCTCTTGCAGGCGCCGCTCCTGCAAAAGATCGTAGAGCTGCGCCCGTTCCAGGGCGACGCCTACATGTGCGCCCACGTTTGAAAGCAGGCTCAGGGCGCGTGCGCTGAAGGAATCCCAGCTCGGCGCGGCGACGTTGAGAATGCCCACGACATCGCCGCCCGCTCGTAGCGGACTAGAGGCGTGCACCACCAGACCCTCGCGTTCTCCGCTGACGCCTCCAAGGCGGCTGCAACGCACTTCGTTGTAAGCGTCGTCCAGCTTGCCCTTCAGGCATAATGTCTGACAGTCACAGCCCTTGTTCCACGCCTCGGCGTTTTCCACAGCCATTGCCGGCGGCAAATTGTGGTGTGCAGCAAGACGAAAACCGGGTCCATGCCATTTCTCTTGTGCTGTATCCTCGTTGAGGAAAATCCAGCCCGTCTCGACGCCCATGAGCGCCACAAGGCGCGCCAGGGTCTGATCCAGCGCCTGGCGTACGTCCACGGCACGGTTCAGCGCTTTGCCAATCTCATTCAGGGTTTGCAGGTCTTCTACGAGCTGCTGGCTATCGTTACCCAAGTCCAGCATTCCTTCGCGTTGAAATGGACGTCTCTGAAATTGCACTCAATTCCCGGCCGGTTGGTTGTTGGCGGGAACGTACCAGCCAACCGTGCGATTCTGTGGTCGCAGATACTGTTGCCGAACGCGTTCCATGTCGTCAAGCGTAACTGCGCCCAATTGTTCCAGCGTGTCTTCAAACCAACTGTAGTCGCCGGCGACCATTTCGGACATGCCGATCATCTGACCTTGGCCTGTTACGCTTTCGCTGGCCATGACGAACTGGGCCTTTGCGCGTTTCATCGCCTTTTCTAGCTCGCGTTTACCAATTGGCTCTCGGGCCAGTTGGTCCAGCGCCGCGTCCAGAGCTTCTTCAATTTCGGCCAAAGATCGGCCCGGTCTGGCGACTGCGCTTATTCGATAAAGGAAAGGATCGACGGTCGGCGTCATGCTACCACTGACGTTCGCTGCCAGGTCTGCAGAGACAAGGGATTTGTACAGTCGCGAGCTCTTGTTAGAACCGGCGCCGGCAAAGAAGCCCAGACTGCTGCCACCGGCGAAAGCGGAATTCAGCAAGACAAGCGGATAAAAATCAGGATCTGTTGCGGCCGGGGCGCGATAGGCATGAACCAGATAGGCGGCATCGCCCGGCCCGCCGACGGTGACCCGCCGTTCGCCACGCTGCGGCGGCTCTTGTCGCAACACCGGCGCCACCGGCTCACTGGCGTCAATGTCGCCGAAATGCTCTTCTATACAATCCAGCATTTCGCCGCTTTCAAAATCGCCGGCGACAACAATCACGGCATTGTTTGGCGCGTAATGCCTGCGGTA
>CAYSMQ010000690.1:0-1800 GCA_964432035.1 uncultured Ardenticatenaceae bacterium | reverse complement strand
CTATTCCGCCGTCTGGCGATGGAACAATCCGCTGCGCGCAAGCAGTTCTATGATAGCCTGCTCCAACGTCGCGAATGGGGCTGACGGCGCTCCTTCCTTAACTACAAAAAGGCAATCCCAACCCGGCTCGATGCCAGGGAGCTCTTTCCGAATTGCCTCGCGAATGCGCCTGCGGACCCGGTTTCGGACAACGGCATTGCCGATCCGGCTGCTTGCCGAAATAGCAAATCGCGTGGAGTCCCGATTGGTTTCGATTGCAAACAGCAAAAGAAGTGGATGGCTCCAGCGCTGCCCTTTGCGACGCGCGCGCCGAATGTCGGCGCTGCGCCGGAGTCTGTGGGCCCGCGGCAACATCCGGTAGTTATAGCAGGGTCATCCGTCAGCCACCGCCGCTACGTTTCGTAGCGCGGTATCCTTTAGAACTCCGAGCCTTCCAGTTGATGCGCTTGACATGGTTGCTCATCTTCGCGGAAAGACGCTTGCGTCCCTTGGCGCGACGGTTCTTTAACACCTTGCGCCCGCCCTTGCTTTTCATGCGCGCACGGAACCCATGTCGGCGCAAACGACGTTTCTTCTTAGGTTGGTATGTACGCTTAGGCATATTTTCATCTCCCAAAAAAACAAGGGCACAGGGGCCCCAGCTTTTGTACACTTAAAGAGGCGAAAGTCTCACCTCAATTTGCATAGCAATACTCACGTCACCCAGGGCAACGTGACAGCTAATTATAACCAAGCCCCAGGCCACGGTCAAATAGGTTGCGATGGGTCGAATGACTTGCTAATGCGACCGGTAAAGCAATCGTCAGGCAGGCGAATCCACGCGCTCAATTTGCGCTCCGAGCGCCTGCAACTTCTCTTCAACGCGCTCGTAACCGCGGTCGATTTGCTGAATATTATGGATCGTACTGGTGCCCCGGGCACAAAGAGCCGCCAGGACCATTGCCATGCCCGCACGAATGTCGGGGCTGGTCACGCCCTGAGGGTTAGCGTAGAGGCTGCTGGGTCCCTGCACCAAGACCCGGTGTGGATCGCAAAGCACAACACGTCCACCCATAAATCGCAGCTTGTCCACGAAGAAGAAACGGCTTTCGTACATCCAATCATGCAACAACACCGCTCCGCGCGCCTGCGTGCCCAGCACGACGGCGATACTCATTAGATCCGGTGGGAAGCCGGGCCACGGCATGGGCTTGATTTCTGGGATCCGCCCGCCCAGCGCGCTTTCAATAACCAACTCCTGCTCGCTCGGCACGAGGATGCTCTCCCCGTCCACCTGCCACCGCACACCCAGACGCTCGTAGACTAGGGCGATCATACGCAAGTCGTCCGGGCTGGCGTTTTCGATGCGTACCTGTCCACCGGTAACGGCGGCTGCGCCGACGAAACTACCTACTTCGACAAAGTCGGCGCCAACCGAAAACTCGCCGCCCTTGAGTTTGTCAACGCCCTGAATCACGAGTCGATTGCTACCAACGCCAGAGATATCAGCGCCTAGCATGTTAAGAAATGTACACAAATCGCGCACGTGTGGCTCGCTAGCAGCATTCTCAATAATTGTCTCCCCCTCCGCCAGAACGGCCGCCATTACCGCGTTTTCAGTACCGGTGACGCTGGCTTCGGCTTGTAGCAAACGGCCCGCTGCGCGCAATGAATCGACGTGGATGAAAAAGACACCGGCCTGCTCATCCAAATCGACGTTCGCGCCCAACGCCCGCAATCCTTGCACGTGCGTGTCCAATGGTCTGCCGCCAATGACATCGCCGCCGGGAATTGGCAACGTGATGCGCCCCGCGCGCGCCA
>CAYSMQ010000689.1:0-1805 GCA_964432035.1 uncultured Ardenticatenaceae bacterium | reverse complement strand
GAGGTGCGCGAGAAGTTATGGGCCGAGGTTGAGCGCGCCCTTTCCCTCAGCGAGATGCTGGGCGGCGGCTATCGTTTCAAGCTCCACAAGGGTTATCCCTGCGCCTTTAATGATGAGGGCGTGAACCACTGGATGCGCGATGTCGTACGCGACTTGAGCGGGGAGAAGAATGTCGTGGACTGCGACTTCGGAATGGGCGCCGAGGATTTTGCCTATATGACCCAACTGGCGCCCGGAGCCATGTTCATGCTTGGCGCGGCGACGCCCGACGATGTACGGCGGGGTCATCACACGCCCATCTTTAATATAGACGAGCGCGTTTTACCTCTTGGCGCTGCCATCCTGGCCGAGACGGCGCGCCGCTTTGTCACCGGTCAGCTTGAGGAAGCTTAGTAGGCGAAGTAGGAAAGCCCTCAAATCTGAAAGCCCTCCCGGTAGGCGATCACTTTATAGCTGAAGTCGGTGACATATTGTTGCAGCTCGTCATTTAACGACAGCCACGACTCATTTTTTAGGAGACTCTGCAGCGTTTCTTTGTCTCTCGCCACAAATCCGATGAGGCGATTGGGAAAGTCGCCATAGGCCGTGTGCCAGGCGTCGCTCATTTCAAGGCCCATGGCCTGCATCACCGGTACGTAGCGCCCCAGAACGAAGCTGTAATATTCTTGTAGCTGATCACGGCCGACGTCATACTTCAGGAGAAGTTTGTATCCGCCATTATCCTCCGTCACTGTTCCGCTCCTTCGGCTAATGGCAACGTGAAAGAGAAGGTGCTGCCAACGCCGGCTTCGCTCTGGCAGGCGACCGAGCCTCCCTGTAATTCTGCCAGTTTGCGCACGATGGACAGCCCCAGCCCCCATCCTTGCTGTTCTCGCACCTCATTCGCCTCGCCGCGAAAGAACTGGCTAAACAACTGCGCCTGTTCCGCTTCAGAGATTCCAATGCCATTGTCAATGACGTCCACGCGCGCCATACTATCTTGGGGCGAGACGCGCACTTCGATCTCACCGCCATGCTGCGTATATTTATTGGCGTTACTCAAAAGGTTCGTTGCCATTTGTGCCACTCTCGTGCGGTCGGCAAAAATCATCGTCTTTTCTTCCGGAAATGCCAACGTCAGCGTCTGGTCGCGATTATTGAGCGCTTCTTGCAAGTCGTTACAAACGCTTTCCAGAACCCCATGCACATTAAATGCCTCACGTTCCAGCTGCAGCCGCCCGCTTTCGATGCGATTTATGTCCGATAGGTCACGGATCAGTACACCCATGCGATCCAGGTTGCGCCGTACTGTACTGAGGAATTGCCTTTGCGAGTCGTTGAGCGGTCCCGCCATCTCCTTGAGTAGCAGGTCGGTATAGCCGCGAATCGACGTTAAGGGGATGCGCAGTTCGTGCGTGACCAGCGATACGAATTCACTCTTGGCATCGTTCGCCGCTTGTACCGCTTCATACAGACTTGCATTCTCAATCGCGACACTGGCGCGATCTGCCAGACGTTCCACAAAGGCGACATCCTCATCGTTAAAGGCGTCAATCGTGTGTCCTTCAAGCGTAATCATGCCTACAATGGCATCTTCTCTGCGTACGGGCACTGCCAACTGCACCGCCGCGGCGCTGCCATCGATCGCCTGCGCGTCTGCCAGGCTCTCGGAAACGACTGCAGCGCCCTTTTCCAGCACTTTTGCAACCACCGGGTGGTCAGTCGCAAGCTTGCGCTCTTCGCCGTCCGCGTTTGCGCCGCGATACGCCAGCAAATGCAGGTGCTGTTCTTTTTCTGCTTCGTCATCCACCTCGGCTTGGAACAAG
>CAYSMQ010000688.1:0-1814 GCA_964432035.1 uncultured Ardenticatenaceae bacterium | reverse complement strand
CTGAAGAAGCCAGCCTACTCGCTGGCCTTGTCGCTCTTTACGATCAGCTCGACGACGGCGCGCTGCTAGATACCGTAGAAGGCAGCCTCTCTAACTTTGGCCTGGCGCTCGGCGGCCTTCTAGACGAAATACCGTCGGTCGAAGAAGGCTTAACCCTCGGCAACCAGGCATTGGACAACTTTGAGGCGCGGCTGCCCGGCCTGAGCGAAGGTCGCAAGTGGCTGGAAACACACATGGCCCGTCTAGACGCGTTTTACGCGGCGGCCGAAGACGTTCTTGAAAACGTCGTCGAGAGTGCCGGAACGTTCCTGCAAAAAATCGAAGAGTGGTTCCAGGGCGTGCGCAAGTGGCTGCCCTTTGGCGTGGGCGACCGCGCGGCGCAGGTCATGGCAGCCCTTACGAACCTTCTTGACGAAACGCCCAACACGATACACGGATTGCGACGCAACGTCGCCGATCCACTCGACGGTTGGGTGGGCAAAGAGGGTCAGGAGGCTCCCTTACGCGCCGAGCTGCTACGGCCCTTGAAAGAAACAACCTTGAAACGCACGGGGACAGTTGTCGAACGCGCCCGCGCCACAGGCGATGTCTTCGAGACGCAGGTTCAGACCCCGGTGCAAGAGGTCATCACCCGCCGCCGCCGGCTGCGGGAGCAGATTGCGGCGTATCGCGATCAGAATGGGGTGTAAGCGGCTCCGCTTCATCTGACACGGATTCAAGGGGAACTTCTCGGCCTAATGCCTTAGCGACAAACTCTGGTGCGCGCCACCAGGTGCGGTGCATGACGACTTTCAGTGGCACTTTCAATGTGAGGCGACTGTTTGACGCCTCACGCTCCCCCAGAAACTCAGCAGGCACAAAGAGATCGTCGCCCAGCTCGTAGCTTACGACCTCCAGATAGGTAGCGTATAGCTGTTCTTCAGGGTTCACTTCCTCTGGCGGACGAGAATGGAAGGCACGGGCAACGCCGAGTTTGAAACCATCGCTGCTCCACACCTCATCACGCTCCCGAACAGATATTTCCATTGAAATTCTCCTCGCTATGGTGGAAACTTGGACCCCTTGTCGCAACGATGATACCATGCATTTCCTCATTCAGCACCTCGCCTGCAGCACCAAGTGAGTACAAGCTTTGTAATGGCGACAATTAAGGGGAATCCGGGTATAATGCCATCTGCGCGGCAGTTTAGCACAAAGTCTACCCAACAGAACCCCTGGTAAACGACACTATACTGACCGTCTCACAACCTTCAATATGTGAGGAGATTCTTATGGCGGCGGCAGGAGCCCGCGTCGTCAGAAACTGCAAGACATGCAACTTTTACCCTTACTACGTGCGATCGGCGATCTGGCAAACGCTGAATCTGGCGCCGATCACTTCCTGAATGCGCTCTGCGCCTGTTTCAAGAGCAACTATGCGGCACTCTCGTTGAGTGACCAGGGCGACAACGCACACTATTTCAGCGATCCGCCCTTTTCCCAGTCCGTGGCAGAGGAGATACTTTCCCATCTGGACGGCGATTCGCCTGCGGTCATTCCCGATGTGCAGCAGCATGATGGCCTGGACTCCTTGCAGCGAGCACTGCCGCGAGAAGGGGTTCGGGCGTTGGCTTTGACGCCCATTCGCGAACATGGCGCGCTCTTGGGAAATCTGCTCTTACTCTATGAGCAGCCCCACACGTTGACCACGGACGAGAGAGACGCGCTGCATGCCATTAGCGTGCAATTGGCCCTTGTCCTGGCACGGCGGCGCGATCGGCAACAACTGCAACAACGAATCACCGCCCTAGAAGACCAGGTGACCCGGCGCCGGG
>CAYSMQ010000687.1:0-1832 GCA_964432035.1 uncultured Ardenticatenaceae bacterium | reverse complement strand
GCGTTGCGCCCTTGCACACGATAGCCGCCGAGTTTGGACACGGATTGCGGAGTGAGACCAATATGACCCATAACAGGAATGCCGGCATCGATGATGGCTGCGACCGTCGCGGTCACTGCGTGCCCTCCTTCGAGCTTGACCGCATCCATGTTGCCTTCTTTTAAGAACCGACCGGCGTTGCGTACAGCCTCGGAGACCGAGACCTGGTAGGAAAGGAAGGGCAAGTCGCCGATGAGGAAGGCGTGCTCTGCTCCGCGCGCCACGGCGCGACAGTGATGTAGCATCTCTTCCATGGTTACGGGCACCGTTGAATCCAGGCCAAGTACGACCATGCCCAGTGAGTCACCAACCAGAATCAGGTCGATATCGGCGCGATCAACAAGTGCCGCTGACGGATAATCATATGCCGTGACCATCGAAACCGGTTCACGGTCTGCCTTTTTCGCCTGCAAGTCGAGTAGAGTAAACTTGGCGCGCGCCATTTCTGCTCCTTGTTAGGATTGTTCGTATAGCATGCGGCGCCCTAATCAGCCGGTCGATCGCCGGCGGAGGACGCCTCGTAAAGCGACTCCGCAATGTCCACGATATCATCGTAGCGCGCGAGCTTTGAGCGCCACGCTACGGGAATCGTGTTTTCTCCATAAAATGCACCTGCCAGCTGTCCATAGATTGCGGCTGTCGTATCGGCGTCGTCCCCCAGATTGGCCGCTAAAAGACAGCCAGCGCGAAAGTCGTCGCTCTTGGAGAATGCCCATAAAGCCGCCTCCAAGGAACGGACAACGTACCCGGTGCCTTTAATTTGCGGTGGTTGGCGTCGCCGAAATGACCCCTCTGCTATCTCGGCGATTTCTGGTACCAGATGCCTTTTGCCGGAGTCGTTCTCAATGGGCCAATAATCATTTTCCAACAACGTTTGCTTGTCTTCACCGTGCAGAGCGCCCAGAATCAGCCCTGTCATGTAGCGACAGGCGTCCACCGCCGCGGCAGCGCCGTGTGTCGTTCTACTGCTATCGGCTGCCCGTTCGATGGCGATCTGTGGCATGTTGGCGTAGAAAAGGACGACAGGCGCGAGGCGCATGAGCGAACCGTTTCCCGCCGAGTAAGGATCCGTAGAGCCACTGAATGGTTCGCCAGTGCGGTCGAACCGGCGCAGCGCCCCGCTTACCGTATTGCCTATGTCGAAGCAGTGTCCGATGCTACTCCAGTAGCCTTCCTTATACCAGCGCCTGTAGCGTACCATCTGATCGTGGGCGTCGAACCCCTCGCACTCTAGCAGACTTACTGCCAGGCACATGGCCATCGACGTGTCATCTGTCCACTGTCCGGGTTCCAGGCCAAAGGGGCCGCCGCCGACCATATCTGTAATGGGCGTAAAGGTGCCCGGTGCTTTAAATTCAAGGGTTGTTCCCAAGGCGTCGCCCGCCGCCAGGCCAACGAGGGCGCCGCGATAGCGCTCTCGCGTCATTTCTGAATTCACTACATGTCTTTCCTTTTGTTGCCAAACATCCTTCAAGAATGCACGATGCGCCGGTACGGACTAAGTATATCACGCTATGAGGCGAACGAAATTGTGTCAATAGCGTTATTGTGCGGGATGCCAATATTACATTTAACCTTTCAGTGTATCGTAAATGGTTTACAAAACTTAACGGTTCCTGATAGAATAAGAGTTATTGTCGGTCACTTTAACTCCTGTCTCTGACGCCGCGACAAGCGAGTATTTCATCTTTTATTCTGGAGGTTTCATCATGTTATTCCTCGCAGCCGAAGACGGACAGGGACTGGTCGAATACGCGCTACTTATCGGTTTTGTGGCGCTGCTGCTTATAGTG
>CAYSMQ010000686.1:0-1852 GCA_964432035.1 uncultured Ardenticatenaceae bacterium | reverse complement strand
TGGGGCGCTGGGGAAGGCGGATCTCGCCAAACTGCCGCTCGTACTTCTGGATGTTCTGCGCCAGGGCCAGCTGCAAGAGCTTGGCGTGCATGGGCGACATGATGATGCGCGACACGACCTGGCCCTTGGGCATGCGTGGCAGATACTGCGCAAAGTCGAGCACGATTTCGGCCGGCGTGTGCGTGATAAAGGCCAGATTGGCGTACTCTGCTTCAAGTTCCTGTGGCAGTTCAATTGAAATCTTCTTCTGAGTCGGCGTGCCGCCCGGTTTCTTCTGTCCGGCGCTTTGCTGCTCACTCATCTAGACACTCCTTGGAGCACCGATCAACACAGTCAAGCAGGAATAGGGGCCAAAGCACAGTGGACGCTATTCCGAGATTGCTCTGTGCCCGCAAATTGATGGTTGCCGTGCTCTCCGTGGTTTTCTATCAAAGTTCCGGTTACCAGTATAACAGCCCACCTCCACAAAGCGCGAAGAAGGTTAGAATGTGGTGCGCAACGGGTCATTTGATTTTCGGGTGACCGTTGTCTGTTACAATTGAAAGAGAACAACATTTGAATAGGAAATGACATGCACGAAAAGATTTCCGGCGCATACGATCCGCAATTTCAGATTGTGGAACACACGGCAGATTGGTCCATCCGCGCGCGTGGAGCCGACTTTGCGCACCTTCTGGTCAGCGCGGCCTATGGCATGAGCAGTTTGCTGGTAGATGACATCGATTCACTGGCGTTGACGGAAGAGCAAACGGTAGAGGTAGAAGCGTTCGACCGCGAAAGCGTTTTGGTGGAGTGGTTAGGCGAATTGGCGTACTTTGCCGAGCGCGACGGGATTGTCTTCCGCCACTTTGAGATACACGAGGCCACGCCCACGATGGTGCGTGCGACGGTGCGCGGAACGCGAGTTCCCGAGATGCACAAACATATCAAGGCCGTTACCTATCACAATCTAGAGGTCAAGGAAACGAGCGCCGGCCTGGAAGCCGAAATTGTTTTTGACGTTTGAGGAGGACCAGTCATGGTAAGCCGATCGGACTTTAAGCGAGTGAACGATTATATATTCGAAGTACCCACCTCTTTCCGGCCCGACATGCGCGTGCCGGCGCGCTTCTATGCCGACGACGAGCTGATGGAAGGCGCGCTGGACGATAAGAGCCTGCAGCAGCTTGTCAACACGTCCACGTTGCCCGGCATCTTCAGGTACGCGTTGGCCATGCCCGACATTCACCAGGGGTATGGTTTTCCCATCGGCGGCGTGATCGCCACGGAGCTGCCGGACGGGGTCATTTCGCCGGGCGGTGTGGGCTATGACATTAATTGCGGCGTGCGCCTGGCGGGCACGCACCTTGATTACGACGAGGTGGCGCCGCACCTGGATAACCTGGCGTCGGCGATACAGGCTAACTGTCCCAGCGGCGTGGGGCAGGGCGGCGAAATCCGCCTGAGTTCGCGGGAAATGGAGCGCCTGGTGGAGAAGGGCGCGCGCTGGGCTCTGGAGGAGGGGCTGGCCACGGAAGCGGACCTGGAACGGACGGAGGAGTTTGGCACGCTCCAAGGCGCCGACGCCTCGAAGGTGAGCGGGCGCGCGCTGGAACGGGGACGCACGCAGGTGGGCACGCTCGGCGCCGGCAACCACTTTCTGGAGCTGGATGTCGTGGACGAGGTCTTCGACGAGAAGGCCGCCAACCGCATGGGGCTCAAGCCGGGGCGCATCGTGGCCCAGATCCACAGCGGATCGCGCGGATTCGGGCACCAGGTGTGTAGCGATTACGTGAAGCGGTTCCAGAAGACACTGAAGGCGTACAACATCGAGCTTCCGGACCGCGAGTTGGTTTGCGCGCCGTTGAGCAGT
>CAYSMQ010000685.1:0-1862 GCA_964432035.1 uncultured Ardenticatenaceae bacterium | reverse complement strand
AGCGCAAGTATAACACACCTGTGCATAACAGCTTGTTCGGAGATGCGGATTACGCAGGGCAATCGCAAAGTCGAAGAAGGGTTGAGAGAAGCCGACAAGTGACGTAAGCTAACCTTTTTGCCAAAGAGCAGAGGGAGGCCTATGTCAGAGACGCCTGTAGCAAGCATAGAAGAACACTTCGGCGACCTGGAAGATGAGCGGAAGGCGAAAGGGAAACGGCACGAGTTGCTGGATATCATCGTCATCGCTGTCTGTGCGGTCATCTGCGGTGCAGAAAGCTGGACGGATATTGAGCTATTCGGCAAAGCAAAAGAGGGATGGCTAAAACGATATCTAGCGCTGCCCCATGGGATTCCCTCCCACGACACCTTCGGTCGCGTGTTCGCGCGGTTGGACCCAGAGCAGTTCGAGGCCCGCTTTCTCTCCTGGGTACAGGCAGTCTTTGAGACGACAGAAGGAGAAGTGGTGGCCATAGATGGCAAGACCGTGCGCCGCTCCCACGACCGGGGCAACGGCAAGTCCGCTATCCATCTGGTCAGTGCCTGGGCCACAGCCAACCATTTGGTGTTGGGACAGGTGAAAGTGAACGATAAAAGCAACGAAATCACAGCCATTCCCCAGTTGCTGCGAGTACTGGCGCTCAAGGGCTGCATTGTGACGATAGATGCCATGGGCTGCCAGACAGAGATAGCCGAGCAGATCCTGGAGGCGGACGCCGACTACGTGCTGACCGTCAAGGACAACCAGGCCAATTTACTGGAGGACATCAGCTTCTTCTTTGACCTGGCCCAGCAAAACGAGTTTGAGAACGTGGATTACGACTATGCCAAGACGGTCAACGGCGGTCATGGTCGCATTGAGACCCGCGAATGCTGGACCATCGCTGGTGAGGAGAGCCTCGACTTCTTGCGCGGATACGCCAATTGGCAGGGGCTGCAGACCATGGTCAAGGTCAAGCGCCGGCGGCAGAAAGAGGACGAGGTAACCACTGAGACGCACTACTACATCTCCAGTTTAGCGAATGACGCCGAAAGCCTGCTACAAGCTATCCGCAATCACTGGGGCATTGAGAATTCTTTGCACTGGGTCCTGGATGTAGCCATGGGCGAAGATGATAGCCGTGTGCGCAAGGACCATGCGCCACAAAACCTGGGGCTGCTGCGCCGTCTTGCTCTGACTCTGCTCAAGCAAGAAACGACGGCCAAGGTGGGTGTCCAAGCCAAGCGCCGCAAGGCCGGCTGGGACCAAGATTATCTCCTCAAGGTTTTAGGCGTCACTTAGTTTGCGATTGCCCTGGCCCCCATCACTTCTCTTCTGCAGGAGACCACCGCCATATATGGCGGTGCATCTGTTCCAGTCAGGGCCGCTCCTGGCCCCTAACTTGTTTTTTGTATTCTTGTCATTTATCATCAGCCTCGATTCCCTCGCCCAGCGGGGGAGCATAGTCCGCGTGGGCTGAAACCATACAAGCAATGAACTCTCGCCGTCGTACCTATACGATTCTTATCGCCATCATCTTGCTCACCCTGCCCTGCTATTGCGTGGGCATCGTCGCCTATACCCTGGCCCCAGATGCAGCCGCCACACTTCCGCCACAACTTCCGACCCAGACAAGAGCGGTCACGCCGGAGGAGGCCGGGACCGTTACTCCCACAGCCTCACCCTCGCCGACCGGCACGCCGGGCCCGACCGGTACGCCAGGCCCTCCCACGGCCACTTTGGAAGCGACGCCGGGCCAATTTGCCACGCCAACGCCGGAACCGACGGACACGCCTTCTCCGGAACCCACAGCCGCGCCGACCGAAACACCTACGGCGACGCCTAGCCCCACGGTAACCGCTTCCGTAACGCCGACCGCCTCC
>CAYSMQ010000684.1:0-1864 GCA_964432035.1 uncultured Ardenticatenaceae bacterium | reverse complement strand
GCCGCTGCCTGCTGGGCGGCGTTACCACAAGCCAGGGCATCACCCTCTCCTCCGCACCCGGCATCACCAGCTTCTACCGTGGCATCGTGCGCAACGTCGAAGAAACCGGCGATCCCAGTTTACCCGAAGCCAACACGCGCATCGCCAACCCCGACACCGGCGGCGCCCAATCTTACCTAGAATCCCTACAAGACAAGACTTGCTACCTGCAGCACCTCAGCGAGGGCATCGACGACACGGCGCGTGGCTGGTTCCAACGCCTGCAGCTCGAGGACGGCGGCTGGGCAATCAACGACGCCCTCTGCGGCATCCACAGCACGGCCTTGCACTTCGAAGACTTCCGCGAAATGGCACATCGCGGCGCCTCCGTGGTGTGGTCGCCGCTGAGCAACTACCTGCTCTATGGCGACACCATCCGTCTCTACGACGCCAAGGAAAGCGGCGTGCTCATGGCTCTGGGCTGCGATTGGGCGCCCAGCGGCAGCAAAAACCTCCTCGGCGAGCTCAAAGTTGCCTGGCTGGTCAGCCGCCGCCACGCCGAGCTTTTCAGCCCCGAAGAACTCGTGGCCATGGTCACGCGCAACCCGGCCCAAATTCTCAAGTGGGACCAGGCGCTGGGCACAATCGAAGCCGGCAAGCGCGCCGACTTTGTTTGTGTCAACGGCAAGCAAGGCGACGACTACCTGCGTCTCATCGAAGCCCGCGAAACCACCATCACCCTTGTCGTCGTCGACGGCGTGCCGCGCGTGGGCCAACCCTGGCTCATGGAACAGTTCGGACCGGGCACTGAAGAAATCATCGTCGGGCGCTCCGACCGCGTTCTCAATCTGCAAGAAGAATCGGCCCATCCGCTCGTGCGCGATCTGACCCTCGCCGAAGCCACCGCGCGGCTGCGGGACGCCATGGATCGTTTGCCTGAACTGGCCCAGATCCTGGACGAAGCGGATGAGGCGCTCGACGACGCTTCTGGCCTGTTCTCCGGCAGCGAGGCTGCCGGCAGCCGCTGGCAGATTGTCCTTGATTTCGAACAAGAACCGGAAGAGGCCGATTTGGCTCGCGCCGGGCTGCCGCTGGCCCCCTTCGTCTCGCCCATGACCCTCGATCCCATCACCGTCGCCGACGACCCAACCTTTCTGACGCGATTGGTGGCGGCGCGAAACCTACCCGAATTCGTCAAGAAAGAACTACCCCCGCTCTACGGCGAAGAAATCCCACTTCCCGACAGCGCCGGCTTCCTGCGGCCCTCACCACAAGAGGAAGCGCAAGAGGTTCCACCCCAGCTCACCAACACCACGCAGGAACTGAAGACCTTCCTGCGCACCTGGGGTCAGCTATCGCCCGCCGACCTGCAAACCATCGTCTCTCAAGCCCTCTTGCTCCTGGAGCAGAACTACGTGCATCTCCCCCTCAAGCGCGCCATGCACGCCGTGGATCCCCTACAGCGCCTGCGCCTCCTGCAACGCTATCTCGAAGACGCCGATCCGGCCGAGATGCCGCCCGAAATCGAAATCCACAACGAGCTGGCCGATATCTTCAACTCGCTGCGCGACCTACACACCACGTACCGCCTGCCCGCGCCCTTTGCGGCAAAAACAGCCTGGCTGCCCTTTTTGATAGAAGTATATTGGGAGGGCGGGCACCGCAAGTACATGGTCTCCAAAGTCGTGAACGACGCCGGTCCTGACAGCTTCGTGCCCGGGGTAGAGGCCCTTTACTGGAACGGGTTGCCCATGGAAAAAGCCGTAGCGCGTAACGCCGAGCGCCACCGCGGCGGCGGAAACGAGGCCGCACGCCACGCCCGGGCGCTCAACGCGCTGACCATCCGCCCGCTGGCCCAGGGCTTGCCGCCGGAAGAGGAGTGGGT
>CAYSMQ010000683.1:0-1874 GCA_964432035.1 uncultured Ardenticatenaceae bacterium | reverse complement strand
TCCAGCGCCGCTCCAGGCGCTCATGCACGTCGGGCCTGGTGGCGATAGAGACGGCACGCACGTCGGGCGCAATGCGCCGCGCATACGTAAGGGCGCGGATCGACCCGCGATGCACGTCGGCGATGGGTACGATGGCCACGTCGGCCACCGGCACCAAATCCTTGTCGCTCAAACCACGCGTGCTCAATGACGCAGAGACAGATCCGTAATGGTTACTGATGGTGTAGAACATGACCACCAGCAACGGTATCAGCAAGGCCACAATCCAGGCCCCTTCCACAAATTTGGTCGCCAGGAGAATCAGAAACACAATACCCGTCGTTACGGCACCTACGGCGTTCAGGGCTCTTTTCCAGCGCCAGCGCTTCTCGAAGTGGATCTCTGTCACGTCCGTCTGCGCCGTTTCACCAGGTTCCAGATCGCCTATCTTGCCCATCAGAACGAACATACCGGCCTGAGACAGCGTGAAGCTCAACATGACGCCCAGTGCGTAAAGAGGCAGCATGTTGATTTCGTTGGCGCCGAAGACGACGACGATGATAGAAGAAGTGACGGCCAGGACGGCAATGCCTGAGCTGAACACGAGGCGATCGCCGCGATTCTGCAGCCAGCGCGGGAGGAACCCATCGCGGGCCAGGAAGGAGCTCAGGCGCGGGAAGTCCTGGTAGCCGGTGTTGGCTGCCAGAAAAAGGATGAGGGCGGTAAAGGTCTGCACCCAGATGTAGAGAAAGCCTCTGCCGCTTATATTGCGCGTCATTTGCGAGAGGACACTTTCTCCTTCCTCCATAGGTACAAGATTAAGATTGGTCGCCAGGAAACTGATGCCGACGAAAAGGGACATGGCCATGAAGCCCATAACGACCATGGTCTTGGCAGCATTCTTGGACTCCGGAGGCTTAAACGCCTGCACCCCATTGCTGATGGCTTCAATGCCCGTTAGCGCCGTGGTGCCGCCGGCAAATGCGCGTAACAGCAGCCAGACGAAAGCAAATCCGACCAGAGATTCTTCAGCCTGCATCGTGACGTCAAGCGGCACCAGCGGGGTCACGCCAAATAGTCCGAAATACCGCACCATGCCGATGGCGATCACCAGCCACACGCCGCCGACGAAAGCGTAGGTGGGAAGGGCGAAGAGGGTGCCGCTCTCGCGCACGCCGCGCAGGTTCACCCAGGTAATTAAGAGGATGGCAAACAGCGCCAGCCACACACGATACTCCCACACCTCGGGAAAAGCCGAAGTCACGGCGCGCACGCCGGCTGAGGCCGAGACCGAGACGGTAAGGATATAGTCGGTTAACAGCGCCGCCCCGGCCAGCAACGAGGGGAAGCGACCCAGGTTGTCCTTGGCCACGGTGTAAGCGCCGCCGCCGTCCGGATAGTGCAGGATCGTCTGAATGTAGCTGAAGATGACCATCAACACCAGGCTCGCTACCGCCATGGCAATTGGCAGGGTCATACTCAGAGCGCCGCTGCCCAGGACGATCAGCACGCTCATAATCGCCTCGGTCGCATAAGCATTACTGCTAATGGGATCGGAAGCAAAGACGGCCAGGGCCCGCACCTTGTCCAGCCGCTCGTGTATTTCCCGGCTGGTGGGGAACGGTTTGCCAATTAGAAATCGTTTGACGTCTGATAGCGACATATATTTTCCTCTTCTTCGTCCGTGTATTTCAACGTTCAGTACGCTATTTCCGCCGGCGCGCCATGCGCCGGTTTGCGCTGCCATCAGGATGGGGCAGCCAGCACAAATCTCGAGGAGGTCTCTGTAATAGACAACGAGCGACGCAGCGCCCCCCACTTATAACGGGAATAGCCGTCAAAGCAGCCGGTGATGTGATTCCCTTAAGAAAGTGAAGCCGGCAGTGGCCTACTCC
>CAYSMQ010000682.1:0-1877 GCA_964432035.1 uncultured Ardenticatenaceae bacterium | reverse complement strand
TCGCCTAAAAGCCTTCGTCTGGCTCTTCCGTCCCGCCCCACTGCGCAACTTCATGGTCAACGCCACCGAGCGCGACGCGCCCGGCCTCTGGGCCGCCATGATGTGCCGCAAGCGCTATATCGACGAGCGGCTGCTCGAAGCGCTCGACGACACCGACGCCGTCATCAACCTCGGCGCCGGTTTCGACACCCGCCTCTACCGCCTTCCCGGCCTCGACGCCAAATCAACCTGGGAAATCGACCAGTTCCAAAACATCAAGGCCAAAAAGGACCGGCTCCGCCACATGTTCGGCGCCGTTCCCGACCACGCCAGCCTCGTCGCCCTCGACTTCAACCGCCAGGACCCCATGTCCGTCTTGCAGTGGCAAGGCTGCCCCCTCGACAGACCCGCCTTCTATATCATGGAAGCCGTCACCCAATATCTGACCCGCGAAGGCGTCAGAAAAACGTTCAATTTCCTGGCCCAGGCCGCGCCCGGCAGCCGGCTCACCTTCACCTACGTCCTCGAGGACTTCCTCAGCGCGCAGACCATGTATGGGTGGGAAAAAGCATACGCGGACTACGTGGAAAGCGGCCTGTGGACCTTCGGCATGAATCCTCCTGCCTGGCCCGATTTCCTGGCCCAATACAGCTGGCAAATCGTCGAAGACGTCGGCTACGGCCGGCTCGCCCCCGATTACATTCAACCCACCGGCCGCAACCTGGCCACAACCCCCATCGAGCGCCTCATCTACGCCCAAAAACAGTAGGCGCCAGCATACTGCATCGAATGAGCGCGAATTAACACCAATGATAACCGGCCGCCGCAGCCGCCGTCCTGGCTACCTGTCGTAACCATCCGCCGTCTGCCGTCACTCGTCGATCGGCCTATACGCCCACTGGTTATCAATCCGCTCCCGCTCAAACTTATCGTCAATCGGCAACCGTTCCGCCGTCATCGCCGCGCTAAACGACTGCACCATCCAGCTCGCCCACTGCTTCTCCGAGTGACCGCGCTTCTCCACGGCGCTTTCAATCTGCTCCCGCGCCTCCGGATGTTCCAACATCGCCTTCACCAGCTTGCGATGCTTCACATAATCCCCACTTTCCGCATACTGCGACCGAATCACCTCGGCGATAATCGGCGCCACATCGTCTTCGCTAAAGGCGCTTTCCTGTGTCCCGCTGCTCGATTTACGCTTCCTGGCCCTCACCGCCGATTTCTTCGTCATCTCCACAGCCAGCGCCTCTTCCTGCCTGTGCGCTTTCACGTCTAGCTGGCGCGAAATCGCCTGCGGCACCCGGATAAAGTTCGAATCATGCCACTCGCCGCCAAACTTCTTATAGACCTCTCCGTTCAGTTCAATCTCGTCAGGCATCAAACACCTTCCTTTGTGCCTAAATCTCCGATTCTGCCCCGCACACTAATACCCCATTGTATCGCATCCTGCCCACAGCGAAAGTCCGCGTCATATTGCTACTTTCGCCACGAACTTCACAAATGGCACGAATTGACTACGATAAATCGCCTAGAGTCGCCAGTCATTCCCGGGCCAACCGCTCAAAGACAGAGGGACGCTTGCGTTGTCTCCAGGCCGCGATTAAACGCCGAGCGTTGTCTTCGGCCGGCTGCTCCGAGTTCAGCTCCAAGTCGTAGGCAGCAAAACTGTGCACCGTCTGTAAATCATTTTGTGCTACGCCAGCGCGGCGATTGCCCCGCCGCGCTTCGCGTCGCTCCAGTTCCGCCAGCGAGCAGTGCAGGCCCACAAAGAAGACGTCGAGTCCGGCTAGGATCTCTACCAGGTGATCCAGCCACTCCTGTTTCTCAATGATGTGTTCGAAGAGCACATTGTTTCCCGCCGTGGCCAGAGCGGGGACGCACTGATGGACGCCCTTGAA
>CAYSMQ010000681.1:0-1881 GCA_964432035.1 uncultured Ardenticatenaceae bacterium | reverse complement strand
GCAGTATGGCAGCGCCGACCGCTTCACCGCTACTGGCTCTGGCCATTTGCAGCGCAAAGGACCAGCTGAGTCCGGGCTCCTGTTCCGGACCAAACAAGACCATGGCCCGCCAGATTCTCTCTTCTGGTACAATACCGTCCAATACGTTCATTGTTACTGTAGTATATGCCCAATAGAGGAATAATCGAAGCGTTTGCTACGCAGGATTGCTCTTGAAGTTTTTAACATTGAGATCATTGACAGCGCAATTTCAGACCAATTATAATGTGTTTAGAGGTAGTCGTTTAAGAACCCTGAGTGAGCAAGGAGCAGGTTGGTAAATGTAAGTGGCTCAGAAATTCCCTCTGGTGCGCCCGCCCGCTTCCATAAGGAAATTCAGGTGGAAGCCAACAACTGTGTCATAGGCCGCCACGGAGTTCGAGAAGTCTACCCCCGCTGAAACACCAGCCAAAGCTACTGCCGTTGTTCCTTGATTGCACTCGGGGTTCTCATTTCACCTATGCAACCTTCAATCGATCAACCGTTTCTCCGCGACGTTCTCACAAATCTTGTCCGCATCAACTCCATCAACCCCTCCCTGGTTCCCGGGGCGCCCGGTGAAGCAGAAATTGCCGCCTACGTAAAGGGCGTCATGCAAGAATTAGGGTTAGAGGTGCGGGCGCATGAGCCGCAGGCAGGCCGCGTGAGCGTGGTCGGTCGCCTGGCAGGGGGCTCGGGCCGTAGCCTGATGTTAAACGCGCACTATGACACCGTGGGCGTGGACGAAATGGCCGAGCCATTTTCGGCGCGCGTGTATGACGGAAAGCTATACGGTCGAGGTGCATTTGATATGAAAGGGAGTCTGGCGGCTCAGCTTGCTGCGGCGAAGGCGCTGATTGACAACGGCGTCAGCTTAGACGGCGATCTTCTCATTGCCGCCGTAGCCGACGAGGAATACGCCAGCATAGGCACGGCCGATTTGCTCAATCATTACCAACCGCACGGCGCGATAGTGACTGAGCCAACCGACCTGGCGCTGTGCCTGGCGCACAAAGGTTTTGTGTGGCTCGAGGTGCAGACGTTGGGGCGGGCGGCGCATGGCAGCCGCTTTGAACTGGGCATCGACGCCAATATGCGCATGGGTCGCTTTCTCAGCCGGCTGGAGCAGTTGGAGCAGGACCTGCGCAACCGTGAACCGCACCCGCTGGTCGGACCGCCCTCGCTGCATGCAGCAACGCTATCGGGGGGAACGGCGCTCAGCATGTACGCCGCGCATTGTACGCTGGGTGTGGAGCGGCGGACGGTACCCGGCGAAAGCGAGCGCGCGGTGATGGCCGAGCTGCAGCAGATTATCGACCGGCTGGCGACAGAGGACGAGACGTTTGAGGCCACGTTGGAGCTGATCCTGGCGCGTGACCCCTTTGAAGTCGCGCCGGATGAGGATATCGTTTTGGCGGTTTCCAACGCCGGGGAGGAGGTCTTGGGCCGGGCGCCTGCGCAGGTAGGGGATACGCCATGGATGGATTCGGCGTTGCTAGCGGCGGCGGACGTTGAAACCGTCGTGATCGGACCGCGCGGAGCCGGCGCACACGCGGCGGAGGAGTGGGTTTCGTTGCAGTCGCTGGACGAATTGGCGCAAATGTTGGCAAGCGCTGCCACGCGTTATTGTGGCATCGCCGGCAGCTGAGGGCGGGCGTCAGGCACAATCGAATCGTTTCCTCAGAACGTTTGTGCTATAATCGTTCCATGAAACGCCGCAGGCGGACGCGTCGAAGTAGCGGACAGCCACTCGATTGGAATAAGGTGTTGTTGGAGCAGATCCGGTTGGCGGATTTGCCGGAGCCCATCCGCGAGTACCGTTTCCATGCCAACCGCCAGTGGCGCTTCGATTTTTGCTGGAAG
>CAYSMQ010000680.1:0-1895 GCA_964432035.1 uncultured Ardenticatenaceae bacterium | reverse complement strand
TACTGGGCCGATGGCATCAGCTATGGTCCGCGCTACTTCTATGTAGCGCTACCGGCCCTGTTTTTACTCACCGCCCGCGGCGCGCACCTATTGTCTCGTTGGCTCGGTCGCAGCGGGCATCTGGTCGTCATTGGCCTTCTGCTGCTATTGATCTCTGGAGCCTATCTGATTGCCGCGCCCGCTTACGTGGAAGAATATCGCGGCTACAACTTTGTCAGTCGCCACAGCTTGCGGCTGATAGAAGAGGAGGTGCAAACACCGGCCATCGTCTTCGTCGATCCCCAATTGGACTGGTGGAACTACGGCGCCGTCTTCAGTGCCAACTCGCCCTGGCTCGATGGCCCGCTGGTCGTTGCGCGTGACCTTGGCCCCCGCGCCAACCGCCGCCTGATGCAACACTTCCCCGAACGCTACGCCTATAGCTTATCCAATCGAACGCTACGGCAACTACGGGAACCCCGAGCTACTCGCCCATCACCTGAGCTACCAACTCACGCCTTCGCGAACGATTATCAAAGTCGACAAAGATAATCTGCTGCCAGGTACCAAGCGTTAGTTGGCCCTCCACAAAGGGCACTGTCAGAGAAGGACCCAGCAGCGCCGCTCGCACGTGGCTATGCCCGTTGCCGTCACCCCAACGCGCATTGTGCGCGTAATGCCGGTCAGGAGCGGCAATTTCATCAAAGAGGCGCTGCAAGTCGCGCACACATCCTGACTCAAATTCAATTGTGGTCAGGGCGCTCGTCGCAGAAGGCGAGAAAACGGTCACCGTGCCATTCTCAAGCCCGCTGTCGGCGATGGCGCGCCCCACCTCTCCTGTAATGTCGATGACGTCGGCGTCGCCGCCGGTCTCAAAGCGTATCCGTTTCGTTACAACCATAGAAATGAAACCTCTCAATGTGCATTTGTCAGCATACCTGGTGAGACGCTGCTTGAACCTGACACATGTACTTTAGGGGCGGTTCGCGGACCGTCCCCAATTACGCCACTTCTAACAGGCTGCTCTATTAGCAGAATTCCGATAGAATACATGTGCAATTATCAATAAGGAGACAGTATGGGTCCACATGATGACGACATTCCCGAAGTTTTTCGACGCGCCATGGAAGAGGCAGGATGGCGCGGCAGTGGACGGGAAGGCCAGGCACAAAGCGCCCATCCACGCCGGCCCTGGTGGACAAACCGCTGGGTCTGGCTGGCGATCGTTGTGCTTGTCATTTTCGCCAGTTTTAGCTGGGTCATCACAACATACACAGAATGGCTGTGGTTTGGCGAGGTTGGGTACCAGGACGTCTGGCTGAGACAACTGGGCGCTCAGGTGATCAGCTTTGCCGTATTCTTCATAATTGCCGCCGTATTCCTGCTCTTCAACTGGCACTTCGCCCGGCGTCGTGCCTTACGTCCGGAGTCCGCCGGAATGCAAATACTCACAATGCCGGGAATCAGCACCATAATCACTGCTGCAGCCCTTTTTCTCTCGTTCGTGATGGGCCAGGCGGCGGCAGGGCGCTGGCAGTCGTTCCTGCGCTTCATATATCGTGTGCCCTTTGGCCAAACGGACCCCATCTACAATCTCGACCTGGGTTTCTACATCTTCCAATTGCCAGTGTACCAGTTTCTGCGGGGCTGGCTCATGCCCCTTGTCGTCCTTGCCTTACTGGGCGCCGCAGTTCTTTACGTCGTCAACAACCTGCCCAGCCTACAGGGCCGGCAGTTACAACTAAGAACGCTGCCAGAGGCCATGCGCCGCCACCTTGCAATACTCATAGGTCTCTTCCTCCTATTGTGGGCCGTTGGCTATTGGTTCGATCTATACGGTCTACTCTATTCCGCGACGGGCGTCGTCTACGGGGCCGGCTACACCGATCTTCAGGCCATGCGCCCTGCGCTCTGGA
>CAYSMQ010000679.1:0-1896 GCA_964432035.1 uncultured Ardenticatenaceae bacterium | reverse complement strand
CGGCTGCAACGTGGCAGACTGAATTCGAGGAGCGCGCTGTGACGCGCATGCTGGCCCTGGATGGCGCACCCGGCGTTCTGTTGCAGGAACGACGGGGGCAGGGGTTGGAGCTCGAACCGCGCGTCGTCTGGTGGCGCAACGGACGGGACGCGGCAACGTTCGAAGCGCTCTATTTAGGTGACACCGTGTCCGGCAGTCCCACGTTCATAGCCGGCGAACAAGACGGGCAAGCGTATTGGATCTGGCTGGGTGCGGCAACCGATTGCGACGGGCGCGCGTGTCTAGGCATCACTGTGCGCGATGAACAGACAGTGTGGTCCCCGGACGGCAGGCACACGTTGTTTCTGCGCGAGCTAGAAGGCAGCCGCAGTCCTCCGGCGGGCGACGAAGTGTTGTGGCTGGGCGACAGAAGCGGTGTTGCGCTGCGGCGGCTGGGCGATGGCTCCTATCCGTTCTGGATTGACAACAGCACGTTTGGCTACTTAACCGCGCAACCCGAGCGTGAGCAATCATTTTCGTTCAGCTATGACCTTGTCCTCCATGATCTGGAAGGCGGGCAAGTGAGTGACCCTGACATCAGGCCCTTGCACATTGTAGAGGCCCTGCAAGAGACAACGTCGCAGAACGAAGAGGTACAGGAGGGGGGCGTTGCTATCACGGGCGTCGCCGTGCATCCAGAGCGTCCGCAGACGCTCTACCTTAGCGCTGTGCGCTTCACCGTCCAACAATTGACACAATCGAGTCCTCAGTACACGATCTTCCTGCTTGCCGTCGACATCAATAGTGGCGCTATCTCCGAACGGGTCGCATCGTTACACCGGCAATTTGGGCACCTGATGCGCTTTTCACCGGATGGACGCTGGCTGGCGCATGTTTCTTATGATCCCCTTGCCGGCGAAGGTGTGCTTGGCGTCCTCGACCTTGCTCAGGAACCGCCCGCGGGCAATCTCTGGGAGCGCGTCTTCCGTTCTGAAGAGGCGCTTCGGCTAGGAACGCCATACAGCGCCCTTCCAATCTTTGATTGGTCGCAAAGCGATGGCAGACTACTGACGATCGACGCTGGCGTCCTGACGGTAATCGATCCCCAAACTGCCCGCGAGCAGCAGCTCGTGCCACCCACCGCCGGCTGCGCCTACGCCGCCTGGACGGATTGACCGCGGATGACAGACGGCGGACCGCAATCCCCAATTTCTAATCTCCAGTCTCCAATCCCCAATCTCCCTCATGCGCGGTATGGAAACCGCGGCTACAATCTATCCTACTACGAATCGAAAGGAGTTTTCATGCCAGACATCCCCCACCGCGCCAACGTCGTCGTCATCGGCGGGGGCGTTATGGGCGCGAGTACAGCTTATCATCTGGCCCTAAAGGGCGAAAAAGACGTGATCTTGCTGGAACGCCAGCCCTTTTTTGGACAGGGCGCGACCGGCAAGTGCGCCGGCGGCATTCGTTACCAGTTCAGCACGGAGATCAACGTGCGCCTGTCACAGATCAGCCTGCCCATGCTCGAACGCTTCGAAGAAGAAACGGGCCAGGCCATTGACTTGCGCTGGATTGGCTATCTTTTCCTGCTGACCAACGACGCCGACGTGCAGAAGTTCCAGCACAACGTGGAAATGCAAAACCGCCTTGGCGTGCCCACGCAGTGGCTGGACGCGGACGAGGTGCGCCGCCGCGCGCCACAGCTCAGCACGGACGATGTGCTCGCGGGCACCTATCACGCCGGCGACGGTCTGGCGGATCCTAACGGTGTGGTCGCCGGCTACGTCAGCGCGGGGCGGCGCGAAGGTGTGAGCGCCTTCACAGACGTCGAGGTGACCGCTATTTGTGTAGAAGGCGGGCGCATTAGTGGTGTGGAAACCAATCAAGGCGCCATTGCCTGCGATGTGGTTGTCA
>CAYSMQ010000678.1:0-1910 GCA_964432035.1 uncultured Ardenticatenaceae bacterium | reverse complement strand
CGAGGCGCTCTACGATGCCGGGCAGGTCGCCGATGCCGTCGCCGTTGCCGTCCTGGAAACTTCGCGGGTAAATCTGATAGACGATTCCTTTTTGCCACCAATACTCCATTCACAACCTCCAGTACGTTTATTCTGCAACGGTCTGGCCCGCTGCCAGCGCTGTGCCGCACCAGGGGCAGAAGCTCTCGGGCTCGTATTCGACAACGCGCCGGCAGTTGGCGCAACGGATTTTCAGTTCTGATAACTGCGCCGGTAGGGACAACAGGTGGAACGTGACAGGTCCTATCTTAAACCGCTGCTGCTCTTCGAGCGTGCACGTCTCGTCGTGCGCCAGGCTTTGGCCCTCGTCGGTGAGGATGGGGTTGGTGCGGCTCATGTTGTGCAGGTAGACGGCGCCCTCCCGCGCGACCAACAGCCCGTGTCGCCGCGACACCGTGTTAAAAGGCAGCTGCACGGCGCAGCTGTCGTGACGGCCGATCAGCACGGGCTCGTCTTCTTCCAGGTGGTGCGTGTGCCGGTGACCGTTTGCTTCCCATACCAGCAGAAAGTCGCTCATGACGTTGTCTCTCTCTTTGCCCTCATTTGACGCATCAGGAGCCGAACAGCGAACGGAACATGTCCAGTTCGTCGCGCGCGTTGTCCAGATTGCCGCGATTGACCTCCAGCCTGGCCCGATTCAGGTGTAAGTAGGCTTCGTAGTCGGCATGGTGACCGCCGGCGGAGGCCACAACGTAGCTCTCATAGGCGTCGGCGACCTCTTCTACCAGGGCCACGAAATTACCGGGGTCAACGTTAATAACGGGCGTCTCGGCCAGCGATGCCTGCCAGGCGTCGTCAAGCTGCGCCAGGCTAAGCCCGTAGACGCCGCTGTAGTTGCCCGTGTCATAGACCTGATCGAGCTGTTCCATCGTATAATTTTCAAGCAGGTAACCGACGAAGCAACCACTAAGGTTGTAGTTGAAGAAAGTCCTGATATGACCACCGAACGCCGCCTCCCCGTAGCTCAGTTGGCTCAACTCTCTGGCCGAGCGGAAGGCGGGCGTGTTGTAGGCGGCGGCGCAGATTTCCTTGATGGGTAGATAGCCGGCGTCTTCTGTCAGATATTTTTGTGGTAGGTAGGTGGCCAACCCCTCGTGGATCATGGTCGAAGAGGCGGGGCCCAGGATGTGGGTAGCCGCCACGTGTGCCAGCTCATGGCCGATGATGTAGTCACGCTCCCCGCGGTGGAAGGCGCCGTTGACCAGCACGAAGCTGCGGAATTCGTAGGATTGCGTAAAGCCTTGCAATGAAGGGTTGACGGCGAAGAGCGTGCCGCCCAGGTAGAGGTCGACCTGCTGCGGAACGGCGCCGCCCATGGCCGATTGCAGTTCTGCGAATATTTGATCGACTGCCGGCGCCAGCGTTTCGATATTGTCGGCGGGATAGGTGCCCGGCTGATAATGAATGAGGAGCGATTCGGACGTTGTGACCAGTTGCGAAGGATAGTTGCCCGATAGGTTGCCACTGGTCAAAGAAGGGGGCCAGTCGGCCGGGCCCGCGTTTGCTGTCGCAGGCGTGGTCGTGGCGGCCGGTTGCGGCGTGTCGTCGGCCATAGGCGTTTGCGTTGCCGGCGTCTGGGGCGTCGCTGTTGCCTCGGTTGGCGCCGCCGTGGTCGGGTTGCCGCCGGTGGGCATGACCTCCGCCGGTTCATTGGGGATGACCAGTTCCATTCCGGGGACGTCCTGCCCATAGAATGGGGTGGAGGACGGGAAGATCAGGTCCTTGGCTTCAGCAGCTTGAATGGTGAGGTAATCGCCGGCCCACGGATTGCCCATATAGGTCGCTTCGACGCCGACCGTGGCGCAGGATTTCAGCAGCGAAACGACCGAACCGCCCAGATTGCCCATATAGACGTATTGTGCGCCACTATC
>CAYSMQ010000677.1:0-1941 GCA_964432035.1 uncultured Ardenticatenaceae bacterium | reverse complement strand
CGCGTTCTGTCACACTTCCCAACATCCAACGCGTCAGGCCAGAGTAACCGTGCGTCGTCATGCAAATCAGATCGACATCTAGGGCTGTCGCCGTATCCAGAATCACCGACGCAGGATCGCCGCTGACAACTTTCGTGTGCACGGGTATATTTTCCGCCGCCCAACGCTCGCGCGCGTCTTCTAAATAGGCAGCTGCATCCTCTAATGTTCGCTCCTCAGCCTGATCTGGATAGAGCCACAGAGTTCCACCCGAGGTTGCATCGACGCTTACAGGATGCACCCGGGGAACCCGCAACAACGTCAGGTCACCCTGCCCCTTCCCTGCCAGCTTCATAGCCGTGGGCAACGCTCTTTCCGCCACTTTTGAACCATCGAGAGGAACCAGAATCTTGCTGAACATCTTCGTCCACTCCTTGCGAGCACACTCGCCGGTCGTCACAAGGTCGATCCAAGAATCCCTTACTTTAATTTTGTGTCGCGACCTCGGCGGGGAATAGTGGCAAACGTCAGCTTTTCGGGACGAAGAACTTCCAGATTAGGGGACTGGCAAAACGAAAGGCCGCCGGCGCTCACATGTTGCCGGCGGCCTGTGACAAGGAGGATTTGAAACGTCACGCAAGCTCGGCGTTCTACACGCCGGAATGCGGCGATTCACATAACAGGAATGCATTCTATCTGATCCGAAATTGTGGCGCCGTCACTGTCCTCTGCGCCCTTGTGCTGCAAATAACTATCAATGTTAATGGCAGCCGTCTTCGCCGCCGAAATTGCCGTTACCACAAGGTCCGGACCGTGCACGTTATCGCCCGCGGCAAACACGCCCTCGCGTGAGGTGACGCCCACAGACTCATCTGCCACGATGAGGCCCCATTTGTGCGTCTCCAGCCCATCCGTTCGCTCGCCAATGAAAGGATCGGGCCAGTAACCTACGGCAAGCACGACCGTATCGATCTCCTGCCAGAACTCGGACCCGGGCACCGGTACCGGTCGACGCCGGCCTGAGCGATCGGGCTCTCCCAGCTCCATACGCACCACTTTCATCGCCTCCAGGCGACCTTGTTCGTCGCCACGGTACGCCACCGGCGCCTGAAGGTAATTGATCGTAACCCCTTCTTCCAGACAAATGGCTCGTTCTTTGGCATTGCCCGGCATCTCCGCCTCGGTACGCCGGTAAACGATACTCACGTCTGTTGCGCCAAGACGAACCGCTGTGCGCGCGCAATCCACGGCCGTGTCACCGCCCCCAATGACGGCGACGCGTCGCCCAATTTTGGGTGGCTCCCGTCGTTCAGGCGGCAAAAGCGCCGCCGGCACGTTGGCGCGAATCAGAAAATCGGTCGAACGATAAATGCCCGCCAGATCCTCGCCCGGAATGTCCATGGTCGCCTCGACGCCGGCGCCTGTGCCCAGGAACACGGCGTCATAAACGGCAAGCAGGTCATCCACGGTCACCTGCTCGCCGATGCGCGTGTCGGTCACAAACTCGACTCCCGCGGCTTCCAAATCTTCGATCTTGTACCGTACGACGTGCTTCTCCAGCTTAAAGCTTGGGATACCGTAAATCAATACGCCCCCCGCTTCCGGCCACGCCTCAAAGACGGTGACGTCGTGCCCACGACGGACCAACTCTTCCGCCACCGTAATGCCTGCCGGTCCCGAGCCGACGACGGCAACCTGGCGTCCCGTCTTCTGTGCGGGAACGTCGATCTTTAACGCGCCCGCTTCTCGCGCCCGGTCGGCGGCAAACGCTTCTAACTTGCCGATAGACGCCGCGCCCCGGCGCCCGTTCAGAACACAACCATCCTGGCAAAGATTAGGGCACACGCGCCCGCAGACTTCTGGCAAGGGGCTGGTCTCCGCAAACACCAGGCCCGCTTCTACAAATCGACCTTCGCTAATATACCACAATGCCTCAGGGACATTGTTACCGGGCGGACAATT
>CAYSMQ010000676.1:0-1944 GCA_964432035.1 uncultured Ardenticatenaceae bacterium | reverse complement strand
CATGCTGTTGTTGGGCAAGGATTGCCCGAGAAAGCTGACGCGGGCATATCCGATGAGGGCCACTGAGCTCCCCCTATCGTCGACTCAAACCGGGTCACATGACTGTGGTTCTTCGTCACAAATCGTGCAAAATCGGGCCCTGATCGTCAGGGACCGGTAGCGCTAACCGCTATTGCCATCCTCAGTTCCAGAGAACTGCCCCATCTGGCGGTACAACCGCTCGGCATCCCGCACGCCCTCAAATAGATCCATATCGAGTTGAGTTTCGCCCATCGCGCCTTTAATAACCGAAACGTCGCCGGTCGTCTCCATCACCACGGCCAGCACCTGGTCACGGTGGCTTATGCCGGCCAGGCGTAATTTGGAATTGAGGTCGGCCCGCGTCATGCGCCCCTCTTTCAGGTTATCGTCCAGGATTTCAGAGCCGACCATGAGCAGGAGCGGCTTGTTATCGACCAGGGCGGCGAGCGCGCTGCTACGCAAGCGGAGGCGGGAGACAGTGTACTGGATGACAAACAACACAACCAGGGCCGCGACCCCCTGCAACAGTGGCGGCTGCCGGGAAACGATCACTGTCGCCAGCAGCGAGCCGAAGGCAACGGTAATGGCGAAGTCGAAACTCGACATTTTGGCAAAGCTGCGGAGCCCGGTGAGACGCGTAAGGAGCAGCAGAGAGAGGTAAAGGCCTAACCCTGTGAGAAAAATCATCAGCAGAGCGCTGCCCGTCGTGGTAATCCATTCCCATTCGACATTCATAAGCGCTAATATACCATAAAAGAGGCACAGTGCTCTCCCCGCCCTCTGGTTAAGGGAGCGCAAAAATTCTGTTGCAGCTCCCCGCTGAGACCGGCCACCTCATATTATTTATAGCGTGTGCTTAATAAGCTTGACGACACATAGACGTTTATCTATAATGTAGTGGACTTAAATACCTTAGAGCGCCCGGCGGGGAACTCCTGGGCGCGGGGAGAATATCATATGTACAGCAGACGTAACGATAGGCGACTTGCGATGGCCAAAAAGCGCGCAAGGCGTCAAGTGGCAGCTGAACAGGAAAAGCGCCGCGCAAAGGTGGATCATCAGGTACGTTCGGTCATCGCTGAGCGTGGCCATGACTTATCAAGGGTTGAGAATCGTGGCTGGGCCACCTACCGATGTGCTATCTGCGGTGGGCTCATCGGCATTTACGCAGGCAAGAAGCCTATCGTCAGAGTTTCACCACGCCTCGATGACAACTGCAGTGCCGACCTGGTAGGAAGTAAAGAGTTGGGACCGGCACGCGATCTACAAGAATTTGGGATTGAAGTAAGCGCTTCTTAGCGCAAAGGGGATAGCAATGAATTTAGCTACGAAAATGACCCTACTACTCGGATCTTCTTCAAAGGCAGAAAAGAAAAAGAAGAAGGACAAGAAGAAGAACAAGGATAAGAAACAAGAAGGCGAGGAAAAGCCTGCGTCGCAGCAAGAGTAGTCGGTTCTTAGACATTAACCTCGAGTGCTCTAAGTCCTTGCCGAAGTAGGAACAAAGTACCGGTCACCTTGTACACTCCTTGACCCTGAACCGTTGCATCACCTAGAATGTAGGTGTCGCTTTAAGGGTCTATTCGCACCCACGCGGGGCCAAGCCTGGGTGCGGGGAGGGTACGATGGTTCGCGCATCACAATTCGCCAGGCTCCTAATCATCACCGCCGCCTTACTTCTACTCGCCTTCACCTTCACCGTGCTCGCCGCCGGCAACGGCGCCGGGCCGCAGCTGCTCTTCACCAGCAACATCGCCGCCGAGGGCACGTCCATGGCGCCAACGACGATGGAGCAGGCGCTCCTGGACCGGCTGGACGGCGCGACCACGTCGATCGACGCCGCCATCTACGATCTGGACCGCGCTTCCGTGCGCGACGCCCTGATCGCCGCCGCCGGGCGGGGCGTGGCCGTGCGCGTGGTCA
>CAYSMQ010000675.1:0-1953 GCA_964432035.1 uncultured Ardenticatenaceae bacterium | reverse complement strand
GTTTTTATCTTGGTCTGTGGGGCATCTTCTACCTGGAGTATGGTCTGCTTGCTGCTTACCAGATTATGTTGCACCAGGCGCCTTTACCGGGGGTAGGGTGACGATTACACTGAAACCCCTGAGCTCCCAGGGTACAGGAGAAAGGCATTTCTGAACGAAGAAATGAACAATTATTCTAAAATGGATCCAGTAAGTGCCCCGGCTTGATCTGATCGCCGGAGGCGAACCTTTCTACTTTCCCGGCAACGGCACAGGATGTCTTTTGTTGCACGGTTTCACGGCGACGCCCAATGAAGTGCGGGACCTGGGCCACTATCTGGCGGAGCAGGGGTACACGGTGCTCGGCCCGCGCCTGGCGCACCATGCCAGCCGCCCTGACGACATGCGCCGTTCCCGCTATCACGACTGGTACCTTTCTACATTAGACGGCTGGCATCTGTTGCACAGCCACTGTCGCCACATTGTGGTTGCCGGCATGTCTATGGGTGGTACAACGGCGCTGCTACTGGCGGCGCGCCAGCCGGTTGCCGGGGTAGTATCGATGAGCGCGCCCATTCACATGCCCCCAGATCCACGACTGCGCATTCTGCGCCTCTATGCGCTGGTGCGTCCCTTCTTGCCCAAGCCTGGGTGGGACGAAAGCCAGCGCGCCAGTCGCTATCACGTGACGCCCACGAGGGCCTTGTACGAGCTAAAAGAATATGTGCGAGAAACTGAAAGTGCGTTGCCTCAGGTAAAAGCGCCCGTGCTGCTTATGCACTCGCGAACAGATGGCACGGTTGCGCCGGACAATATGGAGCGTATCTATGGCGCCTTGGGCTCAAAGCAAAAGGAGATGGTGTGGTGGGAAGATGCGGGGCACGTCATGACCGAAGATCCTAAACACCGGCAGGCCGTCTTCGAGCGCGTCGCCGCCTTTGTGGCTGGGGTCACAGAGCCCGGTTGATGGAGGCCTAAAAGGGCACGTCGCCCGTGCCCGCCACCTGCTGCCACCACTCGCTAAGAAAAGCCATTGCTTCGTCATAGCGTGAGGCGGGCAGGAGCTTGTAACTGGTGATACCGAACTTCGCATAGAGCTGCGAGTAAACGCCGCCGTATTCGTTGCGCCCGCTGCGCTCGCTCAGCTTATAGGCGATGGCCTTCACCGCCTGGCTAATATGCTGGGCTTGCTCTTCGGTGACCGGTTCGCCCGGGCGGATGCGCTCTTCCAGCGCGACGACGCGTGTCTTAACATCCTCAATCTCATATTCGGCCGTGCCCACTCGTCTGTCAAGCTCCCGTTGCTCTCTGGCAAGGGTGATGAGCGCGTGACCCAGCTCCTCTACCTGGGCCAGGGGATCGCCGGGCGATGGTTGCTGGAAAGCCTCGGCCAACACGCGGTAACATTCGCGCTGGTAGCGGATGACGCGTTCTTGCATTTCCTCTTTCACTCGACTGGCGTTGATGCCGAAAAGCCAGCCGTTGAGAAAGTCTAGGGGCAAGCATTGCATATCCTGGGGACCGCCGGCAGTCGTTACCTCGATGACGGCTAACTCTTCAGAAAGGACAGGGTCACGGCCAATGCGGCGCGTCTGCGCCTGGACGTCAATGCCCAAAAAATCGCATAGGGGTCGAACGGGCACATAGACAGTGCGCTGGGAAGGGGTAGCCATTACGACTACCCCTTTCAACTCGTCTCCATAGAAATCGACAGTTCTTTCTTCAACAGGCACCAGGGCCCTTTCATTTTCCTCAGGCATCAATCGTCTTCGTCCTCCAGTAGCTCCTGATACAAGACCCAGTACCCTTTACGGCGGTCTGCGTCCTTGGGCGAGCGATCGTAATAGATCTCAAAGATGCGTCCGCCCGCGGTGCGCACCCGGTAGAAATCGCGGCCCACGCCCCAGGAACCCGTTCGCTCCGCTCGCGCCAGCCGTTCGGGGCGCATATTTTGCGCCATGCGACCTCGCCGCC
>CAYSMQ010000674.1:0-1956 GCA_964432035.1 uncultured Ardenticatenaceae bacterium | reverse complement strand
GCGGAGGAGAGGGTGATGCCCTGGCTTGTGGTAACGCCGCCCAGCAGGCAGCGGCACTCCACAAAGCGAATGAGGGCTTCGACGATCCCTTCGCTGCCCCCCAGAACCTGGGTCGGCTTGGTGATCAGATGTTGGTAGTCTTCGTGGTTCTTCCACTGCCCGTTGTTGGTGAAATGGCGGGGCACGTCCCAAAGGGGCATGGCGTTGTAGCTGAGGTGGTTGTGTAGCTCGATGAGACCGGGGTAGATGCTGTCGCCGCTACGCACGCGAGGCGCGTCGCGGAACGCATCAGGCGCCGGTTGCTCGGTGGGTTGCACGGCTTTGATTTCGCCGCCGTCAATGTAGATGGCGCCGTCGGGGATGACGCCGGACGGACCCATGGTGACGAGGCGGCCTTCGAGGATGTATTTGGAATTAGAGAGGGCGTTTATGGGGTTGGACATGGTGCCTCCTGGCGGATTGGAGACTGGAGATTAGAGATTGGCGATCGACAGTAGTTCTATCATAACATGAACGTGTGGGATGCGAGAATTACGGTGCCGTGTTTATTCTTCTTCGGCGTTGGAGCCGTCTGTGCGTGGTCCGCCCCAGGCGGGGTGGATATCTTGTAGCGTGACGCCGTCATCCTGCAGATAGTTGGCGATGGATTGGCGGATGAGGTGGGCGACCGGCATGTCCCGCTCTTTCGCCAGGCGCAGCAGGGCGTCGTACATCTCGTCGGTCAGTGTTATGTGGGTTCGCCGCGTCATGAGAGTCTCTGCGTCTGATTTAATGCAAGCATAGGGGGTGAAGCTGACAGTTGGGCTTACGGAATGGACCGCAGACCGCAGACGGCGGACGGCGCCTTCAGTTGATTTAGATAGGCGGCATGGGTAGGCGAATGGGAATAAAATGGGGTTTTGCGGCGGGTATGGGGTATGGAGGGTGTGCGACGCCTTAATATACGGTGAAAAAGAGAGACCAAGTAGCACATTTTGGTCACTCTTGTTTTATGATGTTAGTAACGAGCGCGGTGCATTCCAGTATCGGAACCGTCAGGACCGGTCGCATCACTCCTGACATGCTTCATTCAAGTGCACGGTGTCCCGGGAGCCAGGTGTAGCACGTCAACGCTGCTATGAGCCCGACCGCGTGAAAAAAACGAATAAGCGAGGAGATTCTTATGTTCGGCAGAATTCTGGTACCGTTCGATAATCTTCTCCACCTTCAGGAAACGCTTTGTCAGGCGCTAGAGCTGGCCGAGAACCTGTCGGCGGAGGTTGTTCTATTGCGCGTAAACGTGCCTGAGGCCGATCCATCCCACTGTCTTGTAAACGAAAGTTTGTATAGTGAGCTGAAGGCGTTGCAGGCGCAAAGCGCCTCTTTGCCGGTTCCCGTGCGTATTGAAGCGGTGGCAGGACAGGCAAATGAGGCCATTGTGCGCTATGCCGCAGAGCACGGAATCAATCTGATATTCTCGCCTGAAATTGCGCGGCTGGTAAACGAGAACGCCACTGCGCGGAAGACGCCGGCGCTTGCCACACAAGAGGCGTCGGGCGCAGCGTCCCGTAACCGGGTGGCCGGCTTGACGGGTAAAGGCTTTACCCGGCCCGCGCAGGGCATGGCAGCTGCGCGCTAAGCGGCTAGATGGGAGGTCGCCAATGTTTAAGAAGATACTCGCGCCGCTTGACGGGTCGCCCCTGGCTGAGTGTGTGTTGCCCCACGTGATCAGCATGGCCACAGCCTGCCGGGCGAAGGTCACGCTGCTGCAGGTGGTCGAAGGTCTGTCGACGCCAGATCCGTTGGCTTGCCAGATGCGCCGGGCGGAGACTCAGTCATACCTGGAAGAAGCGCGTCGCCGCCTGGTGGATGCAGACGTGCGGGCGCAGACGGTTTTGCTGGAAGGCTCTGTTGCGCGCCGGATAGTAGAGTACGCGGGAGCAGAGCGCTTTGACCTGGTTGTCATGAGTACACATG
>CAYSMQ010000673.1:0-1964 GCA_964432035.1 uncultured Ardenticatenaceae bacterium | reverse complement strand
GTCGAGGGGGTGCGCATGGTTTCCACCATCAACAATTACGCAGTGGCCTTTTTCGACCAGGCGCTGAAAGATGAATCCGCGCCGCTTCTACAAGAGGGTGGTAATCCTTATCCTGAAGTTTCGTTCGCGCCTTGAATCTGTAGCGTAGGCCCCCGGCTTGTGCACGCTCGCAATCGTCCCAGACTGCCTACTTGGACAGGTCCACCACCTGCGCCTGCAACACCTGTTGCAACTCCTCGACAGACAGCCGCATCAGGGCGTTGATGGCGCCGCCGCCGACATACACTTCCTCTTGCTGCGGCACGGTCTCATCCAGCACTGTGGGTAGCGACGATTTATGACCGAATGGCGGCACCGTGCCCACTTTGTAACCGGTCATCTCTTCGACTTCTGACGCTCGCGCCATGCGCAGTCGTCGGCGAGACACGCCCAGATAATCGGCCAACGCGCGGTAGCTGACCCGCGACAAGCCATTGGTGATAACCAGCTGCGGCTGCGCCCCGTTCTCCTTGTCTTTCACCACAAAAAGCACGGACTTGACGATTTGCGCCGGTTGGACGCCGACAGCCTCCGCCGCGGCCTCTACCGTCGGCGTCTCTTCTTGCAAGAACACGATTTTGGCGTCAATATTGTGCTCCTCCACGAAACGTTGTAGATCGTCTGCATCCATGCTCGGCACTCCTTCACTTACATGCGATTGGAGAAATGGGTTTGAATCGGGCATAATTCTAGCAGAAAATCCACATCACCTGCCAAAGGCAATCAGCATATGACCCAACTCGCCAGCAATCTTGACACCAATAGCGCGGAATACCGCCAGAACTTTGAACACAACCGGCATCTGGCGCAGGAACTTCGCGAGCGGCAACAGCAGGCCGCTTACGAACGGTCAGAACGTGTGATTGAGCGCCAGCGCCGTCGCGACAAACTGTTGGTGCACGAGCGCATCGAAGCCCTTCTGGACGACGGTAGTCCTTTCCTGGCGCTCTCTCCGTTGGCAGCCTGGGAAATGTATGACGGAGAAGCGCCCGCCGCAGGCATCGTCACAGGCGTCGGCCGCGTCTCAGGACAAGAAGTGATGATCGTCGCCAACGATCCCACCGTCAAAGGCGGCACCTACTTCCCAGAAACAGTCAAAAAACACGTGCGCGCCCAGGTCATCGCCGAGGAAAACCACTTACCCTGCATCTACCTGGTCGATTCCGGTGGCGCTTTTTTGCATCTACAGGCCGACGTTTTCCCCGACCGCGACCATTTTGGACGCATCTTCTACAACATGGCGCGCATGTCGGGCAAGGGCATTGCCCAGATCGCCGCCGTCCTCGGTTCCTGCACAGCCGGCGGCGCCTACATTCCCGCCATGGCCGACGAGACCATTATCGTCGAAGGCAACGGCACCATCTTTCTCGGCGGTCCGCCGCTGGTCAAAGCCGCCACAGGCGAAGAAGTCAGCGCCGAAGAACTGGGCGGCGCCGATGTTCACACACGCCTCAGCGGCGTCGCCGACCACTTTGCACCTGACGAACAAACCGCGTTGGCCCGCGTGCGTGATGTGGTGGCCCATCTTAACCGTCGCCCGGTGCTGAACGTGGTCGCGCAGACGCCGGAGGACCCGCGCTACGATCCCGAAGAACTGTACGGCGTTGTGCCTGCCGATCCGCGCGTATCGTACGACGTGCATGAGGTAATCACCCGTCTCGTGGACGGCTCCCGCTTTTCGGAATTTAAGCGCCGCTACGGCGCCACCATCGTTTGTGGCTTTGCACACATTATGGGCCTGCCGGTGGGCATCGTAGCCAACAACGGTCTACTGTTCAGCGAGTCTGCGCTCAAAGCCACACACTTCATACAGTTGTGCGGGCAACGAGGCACTCCGCTGCTCTTCATGCAGAACATCGCCGGCTTTATGGTGGGCAAAGAGTACGAGAATCGCGGCATCGCCAAAGACGGCGCCAAGATGGTCA
>CAYSMQ010000672.1:0-1965 GCA_964432035.1 uncultured Ardenticatenaceae bacterium | reverse complement strand
ACCCGGCGAGCGCATCGGTGCCATTAAGCTCATCTTGCAACAGCGCGGATACGAGGTGGGCCCCCCCGTGCCTCCTCGGTCGATGCCTGACGATGCGGAGCTATGGAACCGCCTTTCTGTCTTGCTTTAGGGCGGACACACAAATTTCAAGAGTCGGATGTCTCTTATCTCAAGCAGTAAACCCGTGCGCCATAGTAGACATCCGATTTTTCAGGTTGCACGGGTTCGATTCGATGTGATAAATGCCCCTAAATTGATCCCATTTTCCCGTTGCCCGCATTCCCGGCGCCCGGTAAAGTAGACGCATGCGCTTGATTCTCCTTTTCGGTCGCAAGGCATGGTTGGGCAACTTTCTTAACCTGGGAAATACGTCGGCAATACGTGTAACCGTGGAAGGGAGCAGACGATAACTGAGTGAGCATTAAAATAGTCGGTGCCATCGAGCTTCGGCTTGAGGAGCCTACGGATCTTTCCCTTTCGGATCTCGGCGAATGGGTCCTGTGGCAATACCCGCGCTTCCACCGAGGCTGGCTCTGTGCTGCAGCACATCCGCCGGAACCGCAATTTGGCTGGATCCCCGCCCGGGTGCAACCCAAGAAAGAACGTGTGCTGCTCTATGCTCACTGCACCGACCCTCTCACCACACCTGAAGCCGCCGCCGAGTGGATCGCGCAGCAACAGGACCTCTAGACGAACATCCCTTTGAGTCTCTAAAACAAATGTGCTATGCTACGCCCTAAAAAATGAGGATGCTATGAGCCGAGTCATCAATACCAACAGTCCTACAAAAGTTCGAAACCGGTGTCGTCGCTCTATCGCCGAACTGTTGCGCCGCCTCAGCCAGAAGCCACAGATTGACGCCGAGGCGCGCGATATGGCAGCCGCGATCGTTTTCATGCTCAATGATATCAACGACAGTGTGGAGCAGACGGTCAGCGCCTGGGAGAAGAGGGGGTATTGGATGAAGGCCGAACGCTTTCTGCGCCAGTGGGAATGGTCGCGAGAAGCAGCGGCGAATTTTGACGACGTCATTCGCAATGAATCCTGGGACTTACTGCCCCGCCTCCTCGCCGATCTCTTTCCGCAGTTCAGTGACGTGCAGGTAAAAAGGATGACCCGTCCTGCCTCGGACTGGAAAGGCGCTTATAAGCGCCTGCTCCAGGAACCTGCTGCGCCCTCTCCCTGGTAATTGGCCCGCCGCTTCCGTGCGATGATGCTCAGAATTTGGCGGCGCCGTCTGGCGCTCTCGTTGTGTTTATTGCCCCTGCTATTTGCTGGCTGCGACGTTGACAGAGCCACACTACTACCCACACAATTAGCTACGGTTGTGTCCCTTGTCACGCCTGACGTCACCGCCGCCTTCACTACAGAGCCGACCACACCAGCCGCGCCCAGTCCCATGGCGACCCAAGCGTTACCGACCGCCTCCGCGACGGCAACGCCGGTTCCCACGCCAACAGAAACTCCGCAACCGACGCCCTGTGCACAGCCGGGGCGTGTCGAAGCGGCGTCCTTCACCAGCGCAACCGCCGGTGGCGAACACCGCTACAACATCTATTTGCCTCCCTGCTACGCGCTAGATGGGCGCGCCTACCCAGTTCTATACCTCCTGGCAGGAAACATCCACGACGAGGGCAAATGGGACGAGCTAGGCATTGACGACGCCGCCGAGAGCGCTATCGGCGCCGGAGATGCGCCGCCGCTAATCATCGTCATGCCCGACGGCGGCTGGATCGCCAACAACACGTCTGGCGGGCCCGGCTCCTATGAGACGCTCATTCGTGATGAACTCATTCCCCACGTCGAAGATACCTACTGCGTCTGGGCCGATCCGGACGGTCGCGCCATTGGCGGACTCTCACGCGGCGGCTATTGGGCGCTGGAGATCGCTTTCCGCTCCCCGGATCTCTTCGCCAGCGCAGCTGGTCACAGCGCCGCGCTGCTGGACTCCTTCGACATTCACCT
>CAYSMQ010000671.1:0-1969 GCA_964432035.1 uncultured Ardenticatenaceae bacterium | reverse complement strand
CAGGCCTGCGCATCGAGTTGGAAGACCGGCGCGGCAAGAAACCGGTCACGCACACCTTCTATTCTGAAAACGGCTTGCTCGATTACATCGCTTTTCTCAACGAAGGTCTGGATCCCCTACACGACACCATCACTTTTAAGGCGCGCTCCGAGGAGCATCCCGGCATCGTCATCGAAGTCGCCATGCAATACAGCAAGGACGGCGACACCGCGCAGCTCTACAGCTTTGTCAACGGCATTCCCACGCCGCTCGGCGGCACGCACATGTCCGGCTTCCAGGCGGGCTTGACCAAGGCCCTTAACCGCCTCTCGCGCGTCAAGAAGGCCATCCGCGGCGATGATCTGTTGCTGGGTCTGGCGGCGATCGTCAACGTGACCATGAATAAGACGCCGCAGTTCTCCAGCCAGACCAAGGAGTCGCTGACCTCCACCGACGCCCAGGGCGCCGCCATGTCCGTGACCTATAACGAACTGACGCGTATCCTGGAGCGCAAGCGGGCCGTGGTCAACGCCATCGCCCGCCAGGCTGAGGCTGCCGCCAAGGGGCGCGAAGCCGCCAAGAAGGCGCGGCAGCTGGTCATCCGCCGCTCCGTGCTGGACGCGCCGGACGACACGCAGATCCTTTCTAAGCTGGCGGACACCGATCCGCGCACGCCGGCTGCCCAACGCATCCTCTTCCTGGTGGAGGGCGACAGCGCGGGCGGCTCCTGTAAGCAGGCGCGCGACCGGCGCTACCACGCCATCCTGGCCAACCGCGGCAAGATCATCAATTCAGAAAAGACAAACATCCTGCGCGTGCTCAAGAATAAGGAGATCATGGCCTTTATCGCCGCCGTGGGCGCCGGCGTCGGCGCCGACTTCAACGTCGATGAGCGGCGCTATGGGCGCATTGCGCTGTTAACCGACGCCGACGTGGACGGCTTCCATATCCGCGCCTTGTGGTACACTTTCATTTTTCGCCACATGCGGCCCCTCCTCGAGCACGGGCACCTCTATATCGCCGAAGCGCCCCTCTATCGTGTCTACAACGGCAAGCGCGAGGTCTTCTGCTATAACGAGAAAGAGCGCGACAGAGCCATCAAGCGGCTGGGCAAAGGCGCCGGCGTACAGCGCTACAAAGGCCTGGGCGAGATGAATCCCGGGCAGCTGCGCAACACGACGCTCAAGCCCGGCGACGAGCGCCTCATCCGCGTCACCATCGAAGACGTGCACCGCGCCCAACAGTACGTAAACCTGCTCATGGGCTCCAACTCCTCCGCGCGCAAGGAGTGGGTGATGGAGGCCTGGGAGCAGGAGGCGTAATTTAAAATTTGAAATTCAAAATTTAAAATTTGAAATATGGCAACTGCAACAGCAACACCACCCGTTAAAGAAATCGCATTAAGCAAAGACCTCGAGCGCAGCGTCCTCATGTACGCCATGGACACCATTCTGGACCGTGCGTTGCCTGACGTGCGCGACGGGTTGAAACCCGTGCACCGGCGTATTCTCTACGCCATGGGCAACGACCTGCGCCTGACGCACGATAAGCCTCACAAAAAGAGCGCGCGCGTCGTGGGCGAGGTGTTGGGCAAGTATCACCCGCACGGCGACCAGTCCGTCTATGATTCCATGGTGCGCATGGCGCAGGACTTTTCCATGCGCCATCCCCTTGTCGACGGGCAGGGCAACTTCGGCTCAATCGACGGCGACGGCGCTGCCGCTATGCGCTATACCGAAGCGCGCCTCACAGAGCTGGCGGAACTAATCCTGCAAGATATCGACAAAGACACCGTGCGCTGGCAGCTTAACTTTGACGACAGCCTGCAGGAACCCACCGTCTTGCCCTCCGTCGTGCCCAATCTGCTGCTAAACGGGTCCTCAGGCATCGCTGTAGCCATGGCTACCAATGTGCCGCCCCACAACCTCGGCGAGCTGTGCGACGCCATCGTCTATATGGCAGGACGCTGGGACAAGCGCGACAAGATCAC
>CAYSMQ010000670.1:0-1972 GCA_964432035.1 uncultured Ardenticatenaceae bacterium | reverse complement strand
TTGATGGCGTTAATGATGCCCAGAAGCCAAAATAAAGTGAGCGCGTAATTCACCAGGTCGGGGACCGGCAACCTGACGTGGATGCCGAAGTAAATAAGCACCAGAAACGCAATGAACTGCACCGCCAGCCTGAGCCAGGGTGAAAGTTGGCGACGATCGTCAACTAGCCCGATCACGGCCACGAGAGCGCCGGCTAAAATCGGTCCCGCGACCTGCGTAGGTATTCGACCGCCGTAGACAAACAACGTTGCCAGAATTGCGCCGGCGAAAATGGCGATGCCGCCGAGCAGGGGCGTCGGATCGTTGTGAATCTTGCGACTTCCCGGAGCATCCACAAAGCCCAGTGCGATCGCCGTTTTTCTGAACCAGGGCGTACTGGCCCCGGTGATTGCAAGCGCCAGAACAAAGACGATCAGAAAGCTTCTCACGTCAAAGACACTCATTAAAGCGCGCTCGGCTGTTTGCTCACGATCCGGCCAATTGGTCCAGGAAAGTTTGGATCTCTTCCTGCGACTCAGGGGGCGCGCCCTCTAACGCCTGGGAGGCCAACGTTCTGGCCCTTGCCGTATCGCCCATATCCCGATAGACGCCGGCAAGGCGGAAATCAACTAGGTAGGACGGCGCCTGACCACCTTCCACATCACGCGCCTCTTGCAGGGCAGCAACCGCCTCCTCATACGCTTCGGCTTGCTGGTAAAGCTGCGCCGCTTGTAGCAGCACAGCGCCCGCATTGTTCGTGTTTTGCTCCAAAGACTGTTCGAGTAGCGAGGCCGCTCTCCCGTAGTACTCGGTTTGCTGTTCACCTTCTTGTTCTGCGGCGCACAGCTCGTAGATGCCCGCCAAACCGTAGTAGGTCTGAACATAATTAGGATCGATTTCTAGCGACCGCTCGTATGTCTCAATTCCGGCCTCACAGTCGTTATTGAGCGTCGCCAACAAGTTTCCATACTCGTTGCGTATGACAGAGTTCTGCGGGCTCAGCGCCAGGGCGTCACGGTAATAGTCATTGGCCTGCTGCACCAATTCGCCGCGTCTGTCCTCGTCGATATTGTTCAGACTTGCCCAACGCGTGCTTAACCGTGCCAGGTTCGCCGTATGATCTGTGTTCAGGGGGTTGATGCGTTGCGCTTCCTGTAACCGCTGTTCCGCCGTTGCCAGCAATTGCTGTTGAACTGCCGGGTCCGTCGTCACAGCCGACTGCTCGAGATAGGCTCGACCGAGAAATAGGTAATAGAAGTCTTCGACCGGCGCCAGGTCAATGGCATGTTCGTACAGGGCGATTGGCGCTTCCCACGCCTGGGCGTCGTTGGCCCTTGACGCCTGGTTATCCAGTGGGCGGCCCTGCTTGTAAATGATGTCTGCCTGTATGATACGCAAATTTGTTGTCGTAATGAGGAAGAGTCCAGCGACAAGAACGACGGCAAGGGCCGCATATCCATAAAGGCTATTTTGACGCCCGCGTCGTCTAGTTCTGCTAACTTGTACCGCTGTCCCGCGCGCTATGGCAAAGGGCGCGATCAACAAGAGAAGAATGACAAACGCATAGTAGACGGTAACGAAGTTGGCAAAGCGGTCGGCGCTAAATAGGAGCCGCTGAATCTCTCCCATCGGTTGAGGTGGACCAAAGAATACGGCAGTACGTATTTGGCTTGCCTGTACAAAGGATAGAATGAAGGCAATCGTAATCGACGTCAGCGCCATGATCAATGCCGGAGCAACCTGCGCCGTCCATGCGCCATCCCACAGCAGATATAAGATGGCGCCACAGATTACGAGCAGGAGGAAACCCATCAAGGTGGACCCGGCAACCAGCAAGGGGACAGAAAGCGCCAGCCCGGTCGCCGCCGTGTACCCGGCGACTCGTTCGCCGATGCCGTCTGCGTTCTGCTTGCGGAACAGTAGCAGTGCAGCGAACAGGCACAGCGCCGTCCATATGAGTAACAGGCCCTGGCCAAGCGCTTGTGTTGCCGTG
>CAYSMQ010000669.1:0-1973 GCA_964432035.1 uncultured Ardenticatenaceae bacterium | reverse complement strand
TCGAACAGTGGCTCGTGCAGCAAGTTGCTACCCAACTACGCCTCGAACCAAAGCAAATCAGCGTCGATCGCCCCTTCGTCGATTTCGGACTGGACTCTGTACAGGCCGTGAGCCTGACCGGCGAGCTTGAAAACTGGCTTGGTCGCTCCCTCTCGCCAACCCTCGTCTGGGACTACCCCACCATCCGTGACCTCGCCGCCCACCTGGCGGAGACCCTGACCGCAGACCACCGACCGCAGACCGCGGAAACAACTTCTGAGAAGCAACCGCCGTCCGCCGTCCGTGGTCCGTCGTCCGCTCCTATTGCCCTCATCAGCCTCAGTTGCCGCTTCCCCGGCGCGCCTGACCCCGAAGCCTTTTGGCGTCTATTGCACGAAGGGGTAGATGCCATTGGCGAAGTGCCTGCCGATCGCTGGGATGTGAATGCATTCTATGGGGCGAACGGCGACGCTCCGCCTCCGGGCAAAATGAACACGCGTTGGGGTGGCTTTTTAGACGGTGTAGACCAGTTCGATCCTCACTTCTTCGGCATTTCGCCGCGCGAAGCGGAGCGCATGGATCCGCAGCAACGGCTGCTACTGGAAGTGGCCTGGGAAGCGCTGGAGCGCGGCGGACAACGCCCGTCGCAGCTGGCGGGAAGTCGCACTGGCGTTTTCGTAGGTATCAGCAGTTACGACTATTCGCGCCTACAGATGAGCGACCCACAGCATATCGACGCCTACGCCGGAACGGGTAATGCGCACAGTGTCGCCGCCAATCGCCTTTCCTACATTCTGGATCTGCGCGGACCCAGTATGGCTGTGGATACTGCCTGTTCTTCTTCCCTTGTCGCCGTCCATCTGGCGGCGCAGAGTCTGCGCCGCGGCGAGTCGGACCTGGCGCTTGCCGGCGGCGTGAATTTATTGTTGGGACCTGAACTGACGATCACTTTTTCACAGGCGCGTATGATGGCAGCCGACGGTCGCTGTAAGACGTTTGACGCCGCCGCCGACGGCTATGTGCGCGGTGAAGGCGCCGGCATCGTGGTCATGAAACGGCTGGACGATGCCCTGCGTGACGGCGATCCTGTTCTTGCCGTGCTACATGGTTCGGCCGTGAACCAGGACGGGCGCAGTAACGGGTTGACGGCTCCCAACGGGCACGCCCAACAAGCCGTCATTCGCCAGGCGCTGCAAAATGCCGGCGTGGAACCGTCCGCCATCGACTATATTGAAGCGCACGGCACGGGTACGCCGCTGGGCGACCCCATCGAGGTGCAGGCCCTGCGCGCTATACTGGAGGAGGGAGAGAATAAACCAGAGCGTTGCCACCTGGGCTCAGTCAAGACCAACGTAGGGCACCTGGAGGCCGCGGCGGGCATCGCGGGTTTGATCAAAGTGGTCCTGGCCCTGCAACATGGTGAGATTCCCGCCCACCTGCATTTCAACGAGCTCAACCCCTATATCTCACTTGAGAGCTCCCCATTATCCATCGCTGCCCAACGACAAGCATGGCCCGCTGGCGACCGCCCACGCCTTGCAGGCGTGAGCTCGTTTGGCTTTGGGGGGACGAATGCGCACGTGGTGGTTGGGGACGGGAGAGTAGAGATTGGAGATTGGAGATTAGAGATTGGGGGGGTGGAGACTGGAGAACTGGAGACTGAATCCGATCAATCTCTCGATCTACAATCTCCGTATTTACTGCCTCTATCGGCCAAAACGGGACGGGCGCTGTCAGCGCTGGTCACTCACTACGCCAACTTCATTGAAGAGCGTGACGATATCTCTCTCTCTGCCATCTGCCATACTGCCGCCGTTGGTCGCGACCACTTCGCGTACCGCGCGGCCGTTGTGGCGGGCGATCGCATAGAAATGGTCCGCCAACTTCGTCAACTAAGCGACAAATCAATCTCCAATTCCCAATCTCCAATCTCTACTCACCAATCCCCTCCCACCACCGCGTTCCTCTTCACCGGTCAGGGCGCCCAATACGAA
>CAYSMQ010000668.1:0-1974 GCA_964432035.1 uncultured Ardenticatenaceae bacterium | reverse complement strand
CGCCAGAAAAAAATATAGAAACCAGGCGCCCAGCAGAAGAACGGGCCAATCGGTGAGACGCTTTATCCGTGCTAAGGAGAGGAGTAAGAACGCGGCCGGTAGCGTTCCGGCAAGCCAGGGTGATATGTCCAACCAGGTCCACGTCCGTGCTTCACTGCCCACAAAATGGAACAGCAAGATTCTGTTCGACAGGTCAAGAAAGTCGGACGCGTTGGCAGGCGATATGTGCGGCGCGAAGCGGTTCATCTGAACCAATGTCACGCGCAGAAACAACGGCGCAAGAAACAGCACTGCAGCCACGCCCACACCCAATTGGCGCCTGACCGCGCGCCAGTCACGAGCGAAGAGCGATTGCAGGAACCACAAGCCCGACGTCACAACGATAAAAATGATGGCACCATAGTGTGTGTAGATAGCCAAAACGGCCGTGACCCCCCAGAGCACCCGCAAACGCAGCAACTTTCTGCGTTTTGCGGCCTCTAGGAATACGAGGCTCCAACTCAGCAGCGCGAGCATGAGGGCATATTGGCCGACTTCCTGCGCATACCGGATATCCGCCGCGGAGAACGCCACCAGCAGCCCGACGATATGACTACTTTTCCATCCCAGACGGTTTTTCGCCAGGTGCGCGAGCGCCGCCAGGCCGAGCAAGCTAAAAAGGAGAGACGGCATTCGCAACCAGAATTCCTGCACGCCAAACGTGCTCCACAGGTGCAGAATGTAAGAGTAGAGGGGCGGATCAAACGTCAGCTGCGTCGCCGCATCAAGCACCTCGTCGAAGGGCGCCACGATGACCCAATACTCCAGTGCTTCGTCGAACCACAACGGGCGCCACTCTAGCGTCCGCACCCTAAAAAAGAAGGCAATGAGTAGAATGCCACAAGCTAGCAGAAGATTGCGTCGTTCGTTGCGGCTTTTAGCTGGTTGCATAAGGTGTTTGCGCCTGGCCCGCGTAGAATTGTTCGTTGTGCGACTGGCTCCTCTGGCGCCGGCGGCTTACCAGAGGTTGTCTGCGACGTCCTGCGGTTGACAAATCCGTGAAGTATGCAATAATGTTATTGGCTCCCCCCCTCGAGGTGTCGCCGTAACCGCCCGGTTACGGGACACCTCTTTTTTTTGCCGCTATCACTTTACCTCAAACCGGTCAGATGTCGCGCGATGACCATGCGCTGAATCTCGCTCGTCCCTTCGTAAATTTCCGTAATTTTCGCATCTCTAAAGTAACGCTCAATCGGTAGCTCCTTGCTGTATCCCATCCCGCCGTGCACCTGGACAGCCTGCGTCGTAACCCACATCGCCGTTTCACTGGCATAGAGTTTGGCGATGCTGGCTTCCAGCGTATAGCGTTCATTCTTCTTCGACCGCTCCATTTTCGCCAGCGCCGCGCGGTAAATCAGCAGCCGGCTGGCGTCGATACGGCACTTCATGTCTGCAAGCTTCTGCTGTATCATCTGGAACTCGCCAATCTTTTGCCCGAACGCCTCCCGCTCCTGCGCGTACTTGACGCTTGCCTCAAGAGCCGCTTCGGCGATGCCCAGCGCCTGTGCAGCAATGCCGATTCGTCCGGCGTCCAGCACAGCCATGGCAATCTTAAAGCCTTCCCCTTCCTGGCCCAGCCTATTCTCGACCGGACACCTGTAATCGTCGAACGTTACTTCGCTGGTGGCGCTGGCGCGGATGCCCAGCTTTGGTTCCGTCTTGCCGCGCGCAAATCCGGGTTTATCTGGTTCAATGATAAAGGCCGAAATGCCACGGTGTGCCTGCTCCGGATCGGTCATCGTGAAAAGAAGGATAACGTCGGCATAGGGCGCCGAGGTCACCCATGACTTACGACCATTTATGATATAGTGTTCCCCTTCGTCGTCTAGAGTGGCCCGGCTGCGCATGGTCCCTGCATCGCTGCCGCTCATCGGCTCCGTCAGGCTATAGGCGCCGATCTTCTCCCCACTGGCAACCGGAACAAGGTACGTTTGC
>CAYSMQ010000667.1:0-1974 GCA_964432035.1 uncultured Ardenticatenaceae bacterium | reverse complement strand
GCCTACACCGTTCGTTTCGCGTGGAACGATGATGCTGGTCACCACTTCGTCAGGATTCAGATCGGTTGTGAAGAGACCTGTGCAGAAGTCTTGTGCGTCGACGCGACGGCTACCGTTCGGTCCGGCAAGTTCAATCGTTGCGCCAAGCGCCGAGAATACGGTTGGAAGGTCCGATGCAGGATCGGCGTGCGCAATGTTTCCACCCTCTGTACCCCGGTTGCGAACCTGCGGGTCGCCGATCCAACCGGCGGCCTCGGTCAAGATTCTGGGAAGGCGCGAATCGCGCTCCACATCGGCGTGCACGGTAAGCGCTCCGATGCTGCTCGAATCGCCATTGTGCGTAATGCCGTTCAGGTCCTCGATAGGGCCGATATCAATTAGCGTGCCCGGGTTCGCCAGGCGCAGCTTCATGATTGGCAAAAGACTGTGACCACCGGCGATGAGTTTGGCATCGCCGTGCTCCTGAAGCAAGGAGATTGCTTCGTCTACTGAATTAGCGCGATAGTAGTCAAATTTGGGTGGATACATCAGGCACCTCCTCCATTAGCTCTGTGGCCGTTTGCGGATTGGATTGCGGTGTAAATTTTTTCTGGCGTTAGCGGCATTTCCAGGTGTTCAATTCCGTATGGCGCCAGGGCGTCCATAACGGCATTGGCGACTGTCGCCGTGGCGGCGATAGTTCCCATCTCCCCCGCGCCTTTCACGCCCAGCGGATTGTGCGGGGAAGGGGTCTCGATGCGATCCGTTTCGATGGTGGGGAAACTATGCGCGCGGGGCATCGTGTAGTCCAGCATCGATCCACTAACCAATTGCCCCGACTCGTCATAGATACCGTGTTCCCAAAGCGCCTGTCCGACGCCTTGAACGACGCCCCCGACAATCTGACCGTCGACGATGAGCGGATTGATGACGTTACCCACGTCGTCGACGGCGACATAGCGCTGAATCTGGACGTCGCCGGTTTCGGGATCAATTTCCACCTGTGCGAAGTGTGCGCTGTTGGGGAAGGTGAAGTTCGCGGGATCATAGAAGGCCTGTTCTTCAAGGCCCGGCTCCAGATCGTCGGGCAAGTTATGTGCCGTGTAAGCCGCGAGAGCAATCTCGGCAAATTCCTTGGCCTGGTCTGGGGCACCCTTCACATGTATCTTACCCGTTTCCTGATCGTAGACGACGTCTTCGACAGCCGCTTCCAGCTGGTGAGCAGCGATCTTACGTGCCTTTTCACGCACTTTCTCGGCGCTGCGGACCAGCGCACTTCCTCCAACGGAGGCGCTGCGGCTTCCATAGGTACCCATGCCATAGGGCACACGCGCCGTATCGCCGTGAACGACCTCGACGTCGGCCATGTCAACGCCAAGTTCGTCGGCGACAACCTGTGCGAACGTTGTCTCGTGTCCCTGACCATGGCTGTGGGATCCGGTAAAGACGCTTACCTTACCGCTGGGATGGACGCGGACGTGACCGCTTTCCCAAAAGCCAACGGCCGAACCAAGTGAACCGGCAACCTGTGAGGGCGCGGGACCGCTCGCTTCGATGCAGCCGGAGACACCGATGCCCACGACTTTGCCTTCGGCGCGGGCCTTTTCTTGCTGCCGGCGCATCTCGTCATAGTCAAACAGTTCGATGGCCTTATCAAATAGGCCGTGATAGTTGCCGCTGTCATATTGGAAAGCGACCGGCGTTTGATAGGGAAATTCATCGCTGGGTATGAAATTCTTACGGCGGATCTCTACAGGATCCATATCCAGGCGCCGGGCTGCAATATCCACGACGCGTTCGATTAGATAGCTTGCCTCTGGCCTGCCGGCGCCACGATAGGCGTCGACCGGTACAGTGTTGGTAAGTGTTCCCCACATTTCGCCCCAAATGCCCTTCATCTTATAGAGACCTGAGAACAGAGTGATATAGAGGGCAGTGGGAATGAGAGGAGCAAACGTCGAAAGATAGGCACCTTGATTGGCCCACGTCTGCACG
>CAYSMQ010000666.1:0-1981 GCA_964432035.1 uncultured Ardenticatenaceae bacterium | reverse complement strand
CGGAGGGCGGTTTATCCGGCGCAGCCGGTGCCGGAATCTCAACCGGCGGTGTGGACAAGACGAGGGTGTCGATGGTCAGCACACCGCCGACGTTCACGATCGCGGCGCGGATCTGTTCGATCACAGCGCCTGACGCATCGCCAAACTGGCCGGACAATTGCTCCTGTAGGACGGCGGTGGCGTCGAAGTGCGCCAGGAGGTTGTCCAGCGCGCCGCGCAGCACGACGTCGCCGGCGGCCTGCTCGGCCAGGGCGCGACCCGCCGCCAGCCGATCCCCCTCCCACGTCTGCATGGCCTGGATAATGGGCTTACCGCCTGGCCCATCAGCTTCGTCTTTGTTCTTGGTGGCGGCATGGAGGGCAGCCATGGCCTCAGGCTCAAAATCCTGTACCGCCGCGCGCGCGGGCCACAGCACCGCCGTGGCCAACAGCCCGTATGTGAAGTCGATGCTCTCGCCGCCTTGTGCCAGGCGCACGGCAGCGGCAATGCTGGCCGGTATCTTGCGACGCCAGCGGTCTTCGTACGTCACTCGTTGTTCATCCCCGGCGCCCGCGCTGCGTCGCGCACCAACCGCTGCACGTCCGGGAGCGCCGGAGCAACGGTGGCAGGCGGGGTCAACGCCGATTTCTCCACGATTGCCGGTTGTGCGTCTGTCAAGGGGCTTGTTTCGTTGGGCGCGACGGCGGCGTTGGCAGCCTGGAAGGAGACGTCGTCGACGAAAAGGTTGCTGACCAGCGAGACATCGGTCTCGGCGCGTATTTGCAGAGCAATTGTCTGCCCAGAGTAAGCGGACAGGTCTACGGTTCTTTGAACCCAGCCTCCTGTATTGGTGGCCTGGCAGAGGTCGTAGACCTCCACCACCGTCATGTCGTCGACCACCACGCCGCCGAAATCGTAGCCACAGTCGTCGGATGAGATGATGTAGTGCCAGTAACTCAAGAAGGGGTCAGTGGTAGGAACGGTAATGGTCTGCTCGACGTAGCTTATTTCAAAGTCATCTCCGCCCAGCCACGCGGCCCAACTTCCGCCGTGGGGGGTCACGGGCAGCTCATCCGCATACGAAATCAGCGGATAGCCCAGCCACGAATATTCGAGCCAGTCCACAGGCCCACTCTCAAAGCCGGGGTTGTCGATCACGTCCGCCGCCGGCGCGCTGCTACCGGTACCGAAGGAGGGTAAGTAGATGAGGTTTAGCACCGGATCGTTGTCCAGGATCGTAAGGGAGGCCTGCGCCGGGTCGCCGAGGCCATACTGGTTGCCGGGATTGCCTAGCACTAGCTGCAGGGCCTCATCCGCCTCATGAACCGTGTCATCTACTATGGGCACGGTAAAGCTTTTGCTCAGCTCGCCGGGAGCGAAGGTCAACGTTCCGCCTATTGGTTCCTGGTTGCTGTCGCCGCCGGGTAGTGTGGCGTAGTCGACGGTCGTCGTTACGGTCGAGGGTTCGCTCAATTCTACCATGATGTCAGCCGTGCCCACATTTTCGGCGGTTTCGAATTCGGCAGCGGCAAAGCGGGCTGTACGGTAGCCGGAGACGTGTAAACACCAGGAGTCGAGGGTAGCAGAGTAAGGTTGCCCGTTAACATTGGTGAGGGCCAGCTGCCACTGACCGGCGGCGGAGGCGCCGTCAAATGCTGTCAAAGGCTCTTCCGGTAAAGAGTAACCGCCACCGCGATAATCATCGTAGCCTTCATCATCGAAGATTCGCCCCAAAGAACCATATGGAGCCGTGTAGCCAGTAATTAAGTTAACCTGCCGCCCGTCGGGCCCGCTCAGGTTGGCGGAAAGGGGCTCGCTCAGAATGTCTGTGACACGCACCTCGACGTCCAAATCTGCCACATGAATATCTGCCGGGAATTCGATCAGTGGATTGGCCTCGGCATCTGGTTCAGAGATGCTGCAAAGTTCATACATAGAAGGCGCCGGTAGGTGATCCTCGATAACGCACCCTGTGACACCGCCATATCCCCAACCGCCTCCG
>CAYSMQ010000665.1:0-1984 GCA_964432035.1 uncultured Ardenticatenaceae bacterium | reverse complement strand
ACGTCTCTTCCGGCCGGAATGCGCGCCAAAAACGCCTTTTGCCTGAATTCGCGCATGAGGGACGATCCCTCGTCCGCTAACATCGGCAGGACCCGCACCACGCGTTTGAACTGTTCTGCATCGATCATAATGACGTCCCGAGCGGCCCGGCGTCTAAGAACATCCCCCTACGCCCACCACCGCACTTGCGTTCACATTGTAACACTGCCCTTCCCCATCGTGTACCAGGCTCACTTTCTTTCGTTCTGGTAGCCCTTATATAGAACATATGTTTGCCACCCTCCGCCTCCTATGCCATAATAGCGACAAAGGAGCACATTATGGGATTACGAACCAAGAAACAGCCCAAGTACCCTCGCCGCCTCTGGAGCCTCGTAGGCTTTCCCGGCGAGGGCAAGAGTACGTTTGCCGCGCGCATGGCGGCGCCCATTCTGGTCGTCGACAGCGACCACCGCTTTGACGAGGTCATGCACCTCGTCGGCGGGGACGTGCTGGAGTTCGAAGACCGGCGCATCAATGGCCTGGTCGCGCCCATTGTCGACGAGCTGGCGCGCTCCATGCCCGAAGAACGCGTGTCCACCATCGTCGTCGACAGCCTGACGCAAATCATCTCGCCCCTGGTACAGCGCGGCGTGCAGGCCAACCTCGACGGCGAAAACCGCAACAAGATGTCCAGCTTCATCGCCAAAGCAACGGGTATGAAGTTGCTGCAAGACGGCGTCAGCCGTTGGGGCACCGACGTGCTTTGGATATTTCATTTGCAGGAAGGACGCGACGCCCAGGCCCGGGCGCAAACGACCACTAGCATTCCCGCGACAGAACTGGCGCGCCTCCAGCGCAACCTGAACGCGCGTCTACGAACCGTGCGTCGCGGCGACCAGCTGGGCGTGCACGTAGAGTGGTGTCGCACCGGGCGACAGGGCATGACCCTGTGGGACGAGAGCGGGGATTGGGAGATGATGCCTGAAAAGCTGGAAGAGGCCATGTACGCCGGACTGGACAAAGAACAGCAGGCGCGCAAGGCGAGCCGCTTTTCCGGCCCCGACGAAGCCGTGGCCTGGGGCGTGGAACAAGGCGCGTTTGCCGACATAAAGGCGGCGCAGACAGCCTACGACAGCGTCAAGGGCAATCACCAACCGGCAAACGCCGCCGAGATGTGGGAGCTATGGACCATGGAAGTCCACAGTCGGCTGTTACCCGCCTCTAACTTCTAGACGCAACTATTCGTAAATCGAGTTGGTAACTCGATTCACTCGTTCGTCTCCCGCATGTGCGCCACCGACTCGCGCACCAACCGGCGCAACACGTCCTCGTCCACGTCGTCCATGCGGTTAATATAGAGACAAGATTTGCCCGTCTTGTGCTTGCCCAGCTCGTCCAGCAGCGCGTCATACTCCTCAAAGCCAGACATGATGTACAGCGACAGATTGCGTTTGCGGGGCGCAAAGCCCACCAGGAACCAGTCACCTTCCCGGCCACTTTCATATCGATAATGGTAGCTGCCAAAGCCGACGATGCTATCACCCCACATCTTCGGCTCCTCCCCCGTCACCTCGCGCATCAGCTCCAGCACGGCATACGAATCCTTGCGCTTCTTCTCATCTTCCACGCTATCGAGAAAAGCCGTGATGCTTTCATCTGTTGGTTTCGTTTTCAGGTCGGACATAGCCGGGCACTCCTATTGTGCAATTGCGGTCTCGGGTTAAGTATACACAATACGGACGACGGCAGACCACCGACCGCAGACGACCACGTTCTCCGCCACGAATTTCACCAATTACACGAATTCTTTTCTCCCAACTCCCAATATCCGTGCAATTCGTGCCCCCAATCTCCAATCCCCAATCTCTAAGCTCCAGTCTCCAATCAACCAGTCTCCACCCACCCCCATTTTCTGCTATACTATCCAAATACTTATCGTGCTCCACATCTCTGACAGTCGCCATATGCAAGTCCAACCCATTCTTCTCCCACCGCTATCCTT
>CAYSMQ010000664.1:0-1988 GCA_964432035.1 uncultured Ardenticatenaceae bacterium | reverse complement strand
TTCATTGGCGTGCGTGGCTGCGAGATGGCTGCCATCACCGTTCAGGATCGCGTCTTTCTGGAAGGACCCTACGTCGATCCTTACTACAAGGCCGTGCGCGAGCGCGCCTTTATCCTGGGCGTCAACTGCACCGAGCCCGGCGCCACCTGCTTCTGCGCCTCAATGGGCACGGGGCCTGCCTGCCGCTCAGGCTGCGATCTCTCGCTGACCGAGTTGGAAGACAGCTTCCTGGTCACAGTGGGCTCCGAGCTAGGCGCCGAGATGCTGGCGGGCTGCGACTGGCGCGCGGCGGGCGCGTTTGAGTTAGCCCAGGCGCGCCGTCTCATGGCAGCGGCAGAGGCCAACATGGGCCGCGCGCTGCAAACAGACGACCTGCCCCACTTGCTCTACGACAATCTAGACCATCCACGCTGGGAAGAAGTCGCCGAGCGCTGCCTTTCCTGCGCTAACTGCACCATGGTCTGCCCCACCTGTTTCTGCCACACCGTTCAGGACGTCAGCGACCTTAGCGGACAACAAACAGAGCGCGTCCGCTTGTGGGACTCTTGTTTCAACCCCGATTTCTCCCATGTCTTTGGCGGCAACCTGCGCCCCACCATACGCGCCCGCTATCGTCAGTGGCTCACCCACAAGCTGGCCTCGTGGGTAGACCAGTTCGACACCTTAGGCTGCGTTGGCTGCGGTCGCTGCATCACCTGGTGCCCCGTGGGCATCGATCTTACCGCAGAAGTAGCCGCCATTCGCGCCACCGCGGAGGTCCATGATGATTGACACCCTAATCGACCAAAGAAAAACGGCATCGATCGTGACCAACGGTCAGGCCGATCCCATGTTGCCCCACCCCGCCGTCATCCACAGCATTCGCGCCGAGACGCCCGGCGTCACCACCTATGACGTGGCCTTCGCCGACCCCCGGCGGCAAGAGGCCTATCGCTTCCTACCGGGCCAGTTCAACATGCTCTCGCTGCCCGGTATCGGCGAAGTGGCCATTTCCATGAGCTCCGACGCCGAAGCGTCCGGCCCCGTCCGGCACACCATCCGCAAGGCAGGCAACGTCACCTCGGCCATTGAACGTCTCAAAGTCGGGGACACCCTCGGCCTGCGTGGACCCTATGGCAGCGCCTGGCCCATGGCTGCTGCAGAGGGCAAGGACCTGATCATCGTCAGTGGCGGCATCGGCCTCGCTCCCCTGCGACCGGCCATTTACCACGCCATCCGCCACCGCGCCGATTACGGGCACGTAACGATTCTCACAGGATCCCGCGCCCCCGGCGAACTGTTATACGCCGATGAATACGATAGCTGGCGCGAGCACGACATTGAGGTCATCGTCACCGTCGATCGCGCCGACGACGCCTGGCGCGGGCACGTGGGCGTGGTGCCCATGCTTTTCTACAAGTTGCGCCCCGACCCGCGGCGCACGGTGGTCCTGACTTGCGGCCCTGAAATTATGATGCGCTTCGTCGTCTACGAGGCCCTGGCGCGCCGCATTCCCAAAAAGCGCGTCTTCGTCTCTCTGGAGCGCAACATGAAATGCGCCATCGGTCTTTGTGGTCACTGCCAGTACGGTCCCCTGTTCTTGTGCAAAGAAGGGCCCGTATTGAGCTACGATCGCATCGAGCCATTCTTCAGCGTAGAGGAGTTCTAATGACTCAAGATAAGAAACCACGGCTGGCCGTTTTCAAATTCGCCTCCTGTGACGGCTGCCAGCTCAGCCTCCGGGAGTGTGAGGAAGAGCTGTTGCAGATCGCCGGCGCCATAGAAATCGCCTATTTCCCCGAAGCGCGGCGACAGATGCTGGACGGCCCCTATGACTTGTCCCTCGTGGAGGGGTCCGTGACCACCGAAGAAGAAGTGCAGCGCATCAAGCAGGTGCGCCGCCAGAGCGATCTGCTCGTGGCCATTGGCGCCTGCGCCACCGCCGGCGGCATCCAGGCCCTTCGCAACTGGACCGACGTCGACCACTACGTCAATCTGGTCTACGCGCA
>CAYSMQ010000663.1:0-2013 GCA_964432035.1 uncultured Ardenticatenaceae bacterium | reverse complement strand
GGCAGCCGGGACAACGGTATTTGAGCCGGACTGCGTAAGGACGTCTCACTTATGTCGTACTATCTGATAAATAGGACACTCTCTTGATCTATTACACGTGACACATAACACGTAAGAGGTGACACATGACACCTGAAAGGCTCATTATATCGATATATTCTAGATATAATTCAGGCTACTTCTCGAGACCTTTACGGGAAGTTAGCTATAATGGAATCAGCTAATTCCGCAACGTGTCTACACCCCGCGCGCTAGCGCGCTCGCGCAAACGCGCAAAAGGAGCTAATCATGGACAAACAAACGCTAATCGATAATCTGAATCAGGATCTCGCCGGAGAGCTCAGCGCGATCATCCAGTATTTGACCTACGCCGCCAAGACGTCTGGCCCCTACCGCCCGCAGTTGTCAGAATTTTTCCTGGCGGAAGTGGCGGACGAGCAGACACACGCTCAGTATTTGGCCAATAAGATCGTGGCCCTGGGCGGCGAGCCCACCACGCAGCCGCGTGAAGTGCCCAAAGCAGACAACAATCGCGAGATGTTGGAGGCTGTTCTGGAGGCGGAGAAGCGGGCTGTCGCCGACTATACCCAGCGCGCCACAGAGGCCGACGAGTATGGCGACAAGGGTCTTGCCGTGCAGCTGGAAGACATCGTGAACGACGAAACCAGCCACTCCGAAGAAACGGAGCGCATTCTCAAGAACTGGCCACTATAAGAGCGTCTTTTCTGAGATACTTTTAGACCCGAACGCTTGGTAAAGCGTTCGGGTCTTTTTGTTGCCGCCTTTAACGGCCTTTATAATAGCCGCTCAATTTCTGCGTTCAGGTTGGCCCGTGCCCTTTGCTCCCGCTCCCGGCGCATGGGTGGCGTAAAGTAGATAAACGGGCGTTCCAGGAACTGCCGCAGAATTGTCACTCTCGCGCTGCCATAGTCGCCGTCGGGTACCCAGCTGTACTCGTGCCGAATGGCGGCGGCGTAGCGGGCGTAGGCGGCGGGCGGTGCGCCCAAGATGGCCAGGTCGGCGTCCACTAGTACCTGCCCATCGCCGTCGTTGCTTGCCGGTCTGTGGTCTTTGGTGAGCAGTATCAGGCGTCGTACGTCGCCAATGCGTGACTGCGGCTGCTCCCACCGTTGCAGAACGCTGGTAGCATAGGCTGCGCTTCGTTCCTCGTTATCCGTGGCGCGCGGATCGTAGATAGCATCATGAAACCAGGCGGAAAGTTGCACAGCTTCTAAATTCGCCGCGTGGGACGCCAAACGGGTCGCGTGTTGGACCACGCGCCAGGCGTGCTCGAGGGTATGGTACGCGCGCACGTCCTCTGCGTAGCGGCGCGCCAGATCGGACAGGGTCTGCTGCGCGTCGCTTTGTCCCACGCCGAACGCTGCCGTCAACTCTAGCCACTGTTGCTCCAATTCGGGCGTCACGCGTTGTTCATCGCTTCGCGCAGAGCCATCACCGCTTCGTGCTCCACGTCGTGAATGCGCATCACGCCGTCTGCAATATCCTGGCGCAGGGCGACAACCTGCTCCTGGTTCAAGGGAAAGGAGTCGGCTGCCGTCTGGCGCAGCTCGTGCAAGCGCCGGTCGATCTTTTTGATCTGCGGCAGCGCGTCATTGCCTTCGTTCAGAAAGAGATCGCGGCGACGTAGCATTAGCTCCCGTGTTTGTCTAAAGAGCGGCACGTCGTCCGGCAACAGCGTCTGGCTCAGCGCTTCCCAGGCCAATGCACTCTGGCGAAACTGTTGGGCCACGTCTCTAAGCGCCGACTTATCCAGGATTACGGCTGCCTCATCCAAAAAATCGGCATACACGTTGCGTTCGGCCGGATCCTCCTTGCCAAAAATATTGATAAATTCGAAAGCCGACGTCAGTCCGGCGTACATCTTGCCGCCGGCCGGGAATTCTTTCTCCCAGCTGCCGCGCACTTGGGGTTGGGTCAAGACCTCAGTCCAGCGCCGATAGGCGGCAAAGCCAAAGTTGTGGGCGGCGCCTTTTGGCGGCTTCTCCAGGTAAA
>CAYSMQ010000662.1:0-2018 GCA_964432035.1 uncultured Ardenticatenaceae bacterium | reverse complement strand
AGTACGGTTTTCGGGATGTGCTGGAGAATCGCCCTTTGCTGCTGGCGCTGGGCGTGGCGCTCGCCGGCCTGATCCTGCTAATCGTCTTCATAGTACTGCTGCTGCAAAATGACGGAGTGAACGGTGTTGGCGGACCGACGCCTTTTCCCTCTCCGGCTCCGGGCGGCGTAGGCGACGTCATCGTCTCCGGCATTAGCGGTTCGGGTACTGTTAGCCTGACGGTAAATGCTCCCACGGCATTGCGCGTGGGTACACAGGCATTTAGCGTCCGCGCGGAGCCCGTGCAGGACGACGGATCCTGGAACACAGATGTGCCCGAAGGCGATACAGCAGTCTGGGTATATGGAACGGTCGTCAACTACATCCTGGGCTTACCGGAGAACGACGAAAACCGCGAACTTCTGGAATCACTGGCGCCCGGTGATGAAGTCATCTTGACTTTGCGCGATGGTTTCGAGCTGCAGTTTGCCGTCACGAATCGAGAGCAAATTGCTGCCAACCGCAGTGACGTGTTTACGCAGAACATGCCCGGTCTTACACTCGTCATGCTGCGAATGCGGGGCGACGAGCGACTGGTCGTGCAGGCGGCGTATGTGGCTGACACGGCGACGGTGAGCACAGGCTCCGAGGCGGGCGGCCTAGTTGAGATCGGTGAACCGGCGCAGCTGGGGAATCTGCGCATCACGCTAGAAGAGGCCGCTGTCCTATACGACCGGCCCGAAGCGCCTCCCGGCTTTAATTTCTATGTCGCCGACTTCATGATTGAAAATGTGGGCGCGGAAGCAGTCGATCTGACCCGCATGCGTTTTACGTTGAGTGACGAGCTAGGCAACCAGTACGCCAGCAGCGCACAGGCGGGACGCTATGGCGCGTATCCGCCGGTATCAGGCCTGATACTCCCCGGAGAGACGCGTCAGGCGAGCGTTGGTTATCAAATTCCTGCGGGCCTAACGAGTTCTACGCTGACCTGGTCCGTGATGCGCGAGGGTGGGACGAGCCAGATTCAGGTGCGTATACCATTTGCGGAATCGGATTCAAACGGTGTACAGGGCGCCCAGGTCTCATTACAAGATGCGACGGTTTCCAGCGATGGAACCAGCCTGCAACTGTCGGGCTCTATTAGCAACAACGGGACCCAGCCCCTGGTCATCAATGAAAATAACGTGTCGATGCACAGTGACGGAACCGTGCATCTGATGTTGTCCACGAACCCCGCCTTCCCCTGGGTCATACCGGCGGGCGAAACGTTACCCTTCTCAGTTTCGTTCCAACGACCGGCAGAATCGCAGGCTGTGTTTACTGTGTTAAATCAGCCTTTTGAGTTGACGGGCTTGCGCTAACGTCGGGCCTGTCTTGGTCGCCGGCCGGCCCGTACCCATTTTCGCTCGCTTCCACCGCCTCATCTTCTTCAACCGATTCGTTCAGCAAGAACTCTAGTGACGACGTCTGGCGCGAGCCGCGGCTGGTATGGTATAGGATCATCCCCAGCGTTATGGAGATGATGCCTACGATGAGACCACCCAGCTGCAGCGGGCCAACAAACGGGCGCTCAAAGGCGGGGTCGACGTGGGTGCCAATGCCCATCAAATCGGCAAGTCCGGCGACGAAGGCAAACACCAATCCTGTCGCGGCAAGGCGGATGCCGATATCGGCTTGTAAAGAGCGAGGGGTATCGGGTGAGCGCAGGCTGTACATGTGAAGAAAACCGGCGAGGGTCAATAGAGTCAGTCCAATCAAGAGCTGGAGCATCTGTACAATGCCGAAGCCAGGTGTAAGATCCAGGCCCAGGATCTCGGCCGCAAGCGAAAGGATGACCAGTACGTTGCCTATGAGGAAAAGGAGAAGGACGACGATATTTAAGAATTGACGCGAGGGTTGGGAGCGCATAGTCGCCTTAGCATCGCACAAATGATGAAATATGCAAAACGCCGCGCTTTCTTAGGTGCGCGGCGTTCTTCATTCTGTCGGGGCAGCCGGATTCGAACCGACGACCTCTTCAACCCCATTGAAGCGCGCTA
>CAYSMQ010000661.1:0-2034 GCA_964432035.1 uncultured Ardenticatenaceae bacterium | reverse complement strand
CAGAGGCGGCGGCGTAGCGACATCTCTATCTCCGCATAGTCCGGGTCGCCGGCGAGATTGTGGCGTTCGTCGGGGTCCCGGGCCAAATCGTACAGTTCGAGCGGGGCGCGCTCACCGGTGACTTCGTGCAAGACGAGGGGATAGATGGGGCTGAGCCGGATGTCGTCGGCGACATCGTAACGCGAGCCCGTTTCAAAGTTGACGATTAGCTTGTGACCGGCGCTGCGCACGGCGCGCTGCGGCTCGTAACTGGTATGGTACGTCTTTTCGGCAAAGATGTAGCGGCGCGGCTCGTAGTCGCCGCTCTGTAAGAGGGGCCAGAAGCTGCGCCCGTGCAGATCGGCAGGGACGGGTTGCTCTAGCGCCTGGAGTAAGGTGGGAACGATGTCCACGTGACTGATGAGCGGCTCGAGGCGCTTGCCGCCACGGACGTCTGCAGCGGGCCAGCGCATGATTAAGGCGGTCTCGATACCCGGATCGTAGAGCGTGCACTTAGCGCGAGGCATCGCCAGCCCATGGTCTGTGGTAAAGATGACCAGCGTATTTTCGGCCAGTCCTGACTCTGAGAGCTGCTCCAAGATGGCGCCCACGGCGCGGTCCATGGCGCGAATGGCGCCTTGCAAAGCGGCGAAGTCGGCCACGGCGGGCGGCGCGTCGGGTATATACGGCGGCAGGTCCACGCCTTGTGCATCGTAGGGGGTGGCGCCGCCAAAGTCGTAAGGACGGTGCGGCTCCTCAAACCCGACTTCTAGGTAGAAGGGCTTTTCGGTGTCTACGTCCCGCAAATAAGCGCGCGCTTTTTGCGCAGTATCGGCAGCAGGTTCCACGCCCGAATAGTGGTCGAAGCCCAGCGAAGCCACGTCCTCATTGTCTGTGACGTGCTGCATCCCGATGAGGGCCGTGGTGTAGCCCAAGTCGCGGGCGCGATGGGCGAAATGTCGCTGCGGAGGATCTAAGCGCCAGTTAAAGGGTTGATGCGCCAGGCCCAGGACACCCACGCTGTGAGCGTGTCGTCCCGTGTGCAATGCCGCGCGGCTAGGGCTACACTGTGGCGCAGTGCAAAAGCTGTTGTCGAACTGCACGCCGTCTGCGGCGAGGCTATCTATGGACTCTGAGGGCACGCTCTGCCAGCCATAGCAGCCGAGATGGCGGCCTAAATCGTGCGCATTGAGGATTAGTATGTTGGGGCGAGACATGGCGGCGATTGTAGCCGGGAAGGGCGGGCCGGCGCAAGGCTAGGGCGGTAATCTGGAGGGGAAAGGGGGGCTTGGAGACGGGAGATTAGAGATTGGAGATTGAAGAAGGCGCTGTGTTTATACCACAGCGCCTTGCCATTCAAGGGACTCCGAGCGGGCGATGCCTTAGCTGGTTTCGCCCTCGATGACGTCCTGGTTGTTACCTACCAGTTGTTTTGCGCCGTGGGTTGAGCCCTGGACGGGGATGTGCTTGGGCTTGCTGCTTTCGTGCTTGGGCGCGTAGACAGTGAGCACGCCCAGGTCCACGCTGGCCTCAATCTCCTCGGTGACAACGTCCGAAGGTAGGCTGATGCTACGGCTAAACTGGCCAAAGCGGCGCTCGCGCAGATGATAGATTTCATCCTCTTCGAGCTCTTCTTCGTCCAGCAGCGCCTTGATTGTCAACACGTTGCGATCCAGTGTCACGTCAATTTGCTGTGGATCGAAGCCGGGGACGGGCGCCTGTACGATGTAGGCGTCATCTGTCTCGCGCACGTCCAGCGGCATGGTCCAGATACGCTGTTGCCTGCCGGACAGCGGCGCGCGGCTCACAGTGAAAGTATTTTCGAATAAACGGTCAAACTGATTGGTTAATGTCATCATCTCCTGAATCGGGTTCCAACGGGTCAGACTGTTCATCTGCAACACCTCCTCTGTATTTAATTGTGTTAACAACTATTATGGTTTTTGCTCCAAGGATAGATTTTATAGTCGTTCGTCAAAAAAAAGTTAGAGCAATATAAAAATTTCATTAGAGCAAGGCTCTTTTACAACCGCCCCGTGGCTGGTACAATGATTG
>CAYSMQ010000660.1:0-2039 GCA_964432035.1 uncultured Ardenticatenaceae bacterium | reverse complement strand
GAGAGAACAAGTCGAAGACATCAAGATGATTCTGCGCAATATGGGCAAGGCCGACATTCCTATCATGGGTTATTATTTTAGCGTTGCCGGTGTCTACGGCTGGACCAAGGGCCCGTGGGCGCGTGGTGAGGCCATGGCCGTGGGCTACGTGGAGGAGCTGGCCCCCGACCCCGAACCGATTCCTGAGGGTCAGGTCTGGAATATGGTTTATGAACCGGATGCTCCTGACGGCACAGTTGCTCCTGTTTCTCGGCAAGAGATATGGCAGCGCCTCGAACATTTCCTTGAGGAAGTTGTCCCGGTCGCTGAAGAGGCAGGGGTACGACTCGCTTCCCATCCAGACGATCCGCCGCTTCCAGAGGTGCGCGGCGCCGCACGGCTGGTCTACAAGCCAGAACTCTATCAGAGGCTTCTGGACATCGTTCCCAGCTACTATAATGCCCTAGAGTTTTGCGTTGGAACGCTGTCTGAGATGAGCCATGGTGAGATCGATGTATACGAAGCAACAGACCTCTATAGCAGGCAGGACAAAGTCGCCTATGTACACCTACGCAATGTCCGTGGCAAAGTGCCCCACTACCATGAAGTCTTCATTGATGAAGGTGATACGGACTTGATGCGCATTCTGAAAATTCTCCATGGGAATGGGTTTGACGGCGTCGTTATTCCCGATCATGTACCCGAAATGACTTGTGACGCACCCTGGCATGCTGGTATGGCACATGCTCTGGGGTGGATGACGGCAGCATTGACAACGATCGAGCGGGATCAAATTTAAGAGAGGAGAAGGAAGACAACATGCGTCTGTTGGCGTTTGAAAGAGAAGGGCGGTTGGAGCTCGGGGTGAAGGTGGATGGCGGTGTGCTGGACGTGGGAGCGGCGCGGCAGAAGCTGAGAGAGCCAGCCGGGAGCGTACCGGGAGATGTGCATGCCGTCATCCGTGATGGAGAGAATTCGCTGCGACGACTGCGGACGTTGGTAGAGCGCGTGGAGGAGGATGAGCGGTTGCTGTTGCGGGAGGAGGAACTGCGCTTTGGGCCCTGTGTACCCGCGGCGGAGAAGATTATCGGCATCGGCCTCAACTACCGGCGTCATGCTGAGGAGTCGGGCATGGATCTGCCGAAAGCGCCAGTGCTGTTTGCCAAGTTCAGTAATTCGTTGGCCGCACATGGCGAGGCAGTACCCATCCCGCCCGGTGCGGAGCAAGTAGATTATGAGGCTGAGCTGGGGGTGGTTATCGGCCGCGCGGCGCGGCACGTGAGCGAGGCGGAAGCGCTGGACCATGTGTTTGGCTACTGCACCGCCAACGATGTCAGCGCCCGCGACCTGCAGTTCCTGAGCGGGCAGTGGCTATTGGGTAAAACTCCGGATAAATTCATGCCCATCGGCCCTTACCTGGTAACTGCGGACGAGGTGTCGGATCCGCAGAATTTGCGCCTAGCAGCTTACGTGAACGGCGAGAAACGGCAGGATTCGACGACGGAGGACATGGTTTTCAGTGTGGCAGAGGTCATCAGTTACGTCAGCCGTTATATGACGCTACGGCCGGGGGACATCATTTCCACGGGCACGCCGGAAGGGGTGGCGCTGGGTATGAAGCCGCAGCGGTGGCTGCAGCCAGGCGATGAGGTCGTTGTCGAGGTGCAATCCCTGGGCAGGCTGAAAAACAGCATCGTGGCGTTCCGCTAGAGGAGTAAAATGTTATGGCCAACGAACATTTCCTTGTGACCGGCGCCATGGGCTTTATTGGCGCCTGGGTGACGCGCTCGCTGGTTCGCGAAGGCGTGCCGGTGACTGCCTTCGACCTGTCCACGGAACGACGGCGGCTGCGCTACTTGCTGGACGACGAGCAACTGGCGGCCGTGCAGTTCGTGCAGGGCGATATTACCGACACCGAGCAAGTGCGTCGTCTCGTCAGTGATGGGCGCATCACCCACCTGATCCACCTGGCGGCACTACAGGTGCCCTTTTGCCAGGCCGACCCGCCGCTGGGCGCACGCGTCAACGTAGTGGGCACGGCCAACGTGTTTGAGGCGGCC
>CAYSMQ010000659.1:0-2043 GCA_964432035.1 uncultured Ardenticatenaceae bacterium | reverse complement strand
CCGTCGGCGCCGTCGCCACGCGTCAGGAGCCAGGATTCCCGTCGCACGGGTCCGGTTAGGGGCGTACCCCCACGACTGCTCGAAAAATCAGGCGCCGAATTAGGGGTTCGCCCTCATGACAATCTGACCGCTTCTGGCCTACGCTACGTTCACACAGGCAACGGACTGACCCAACCCGCGAGTAAGGAGGTTGTCATGGAAAAGCATATCGAGCGGCACGCGCGGCAGCTGCTTCAGTTCCGGCGCCTGGACACAATCATGTCAGGCATGACGGTTGCCGCTGCTATGGTGTGGCTCCCGTTTGCCTACCGCCAGGCCCAGCTACAGCGGCTCGCCACGCCGGGCGACACTCACGCCACGATGGAACATAGGAACCGGATAGCTGCTTTTGCCCTCTTTCTCCTCGTCTGGAGTCTGCTCGGCGCGTCGGATCGACCCGGCTGGCGGCTGACCGCGTGGACGGCTGGTCTGGCCTCGACGTGGTACGGTCCACAGTCACTCCTTTTCGCGACCGCGGCCTTCGTCGCGACCCCACTCTGGGCTGTCGCCGCCGTCTGGGGGCTCACTTACATTGTTGTCGCCGAGCGCCGGGCGCGCGCCACGGCGTCTCGGGCCGGTGCGGCGGCAGTGCAGCCGGCAATAAGATAAAGGACTTTCAGATGAAAGAGATTACTCCCTCCCAGTTCGTTCCGGCTCGCGCGCGCAACAAGCCCTGGGCGTCGCTTGCGATAGGCAGCTGTGCAGTGTTCGCCGTCGCCATAGCCCTGCTCCACGTGCTCCGGCCGGATCTCATCCCGGTGTCGAGCTTCGTCAGCCAGTATCTTAACGGCCCGTACGCTGAATTGATGGTTGTCGCCTTCCTCGCCATCGGAACCGCACAGGTGGCGCTGGCGATCGCCTTCTACCGTAACTATGTGCCGCCCCTCCGCCCCACGCTAGCTGCGCTCCTACTGGCGATCACGGGCCTGGGGACGATCCCATCGGCTTTCTTCACGCCTTTGCCGCCAGGGGTCAATCCGGAGCTCGTGTCAGCTCAGGCTCAAACCGCCGACATGTTACACGATCTTGTCGGGCTTGCCGGCTTTGTCATTGGCACGCTGGCTAGCATCCTTCTCGCCAACTGGCTACGCAAAGCCGGGCTACTATCCGGGGGCTACCGGGCGCTGTTCTGGCTTGCCTTGCTGATGCCGCTGCTGTTTCTCCTTATGTTCTTCACTGCGGACGGACCCGCGGTTGGCGTGGTGCAGCGGCTCTTCCTCTTGGCGCTGTTATCGTGGCTATTACTTGCCGCGAGCGGCATTCGTTCTGGAGCGATTACGGCCTCATCCGGTTAACACTGGTTGCCTCTTCCCATTCGACTACTTAAATCGAAAGAAGTTCCGTTCACTTTAGCAATATATTCTGATAAGATGGAGTTGACCCAGACCGCAAAGCAGCCTATGAAGTAAGTGGGTGCGCCAGAACGTTACGTCGCAACGAGGATACCGGTGTGCTGATTGCCGGAAGCGCCTGGCCGTACCGGACGTTAACGCCCTCCTGCGAAAGCTGATGGCGGAAAAACGGCGTTCTTTGCGATTTGCGGCCAAATGCCAGGAGTTGTCAATGAAATTGCTCGAGGATCTCCATCATTTGACCTTTGTCATGGCGGACATGGACCGGCTGATCGACTTTTATGAGCGCGTTTTCGATGCTCGTGTGACGGTTGATATCGAGGAAAATGAATTGCGCCATGCCTTTATCGAGGTGGGGCCGCACACTGTCTTGCATCCCTTTCAGATTCCAGGAGTGGAGCCGCCAGTGGCACAACCGATGTTCGAGCGGGGCCGTCTCGATCATTTTGCGCTGAATGCGGCCAGCGAAGAGGCCTTTCGCGAGCTACACCGTCGCGCCGTTTCAGAGAGGATTAGCGATGGCATCGTGACTGACATGGGCCCTATTCTGATCTTCACCTTCACCGATCCGGATGGGGCGGAACACGCGGTGGTCTGGCGTAAGCCCGACGTGCCCGATGGGGCTGCGCTCAAGCGTGAGCATTGGACAGAG
>CAYSMQ010000658.1:330-2052 GCA_964432035.1 uncultured Ardenticatenaceae bacterium | reverse complement strand
GCTGTGACAATTCTGCTAGCAAGCGCTGCTTCCAGCGGTCAACGTCAAGCCGAACCCTTACAACATCCTCATGCAACGATGTCCGTTCCACGACAAAACGGTCGTGTTCACCAATCCACTCGCCAAAGCCCGTCCCGTCCGGAAAGTAAAACAGTGCAGTGTCGTCGCCGCTGGGTATCACTTGTGCGTCGCCGCAATCATACCAACGCACCGTCACGTCATCCCGATTTAACATGAACGGCAGCGACTGTCGTCCGCTTCGCCAGAAGCTATCTTCCTCGTTGAGCACGGAGCTACAAATAGCGACCGGCGGCGTTCCATCTTCCTCCTCCAGGTCCTTCGCTATCTGAGCAAGATCGGACTGGTGAAAGCCGCGCACCTCCGGTTCGGCGGGCCAATGCTGGAAGTAATCGATCCCCGTCCAAATAGCGTTTCCCGCAATAAGCAGCATAAGAAAACCGGTTACAAACAGCTGCGCCTGGGGACGCCGGTCCTTAAGATAGGCGCTGAGCGCCCCAATGGTCAGTCCCGGAAACACATAGGTGATTCCTTGCGCCGACACAGTGTGCACAAAACTAGGGGTAGGAAGTGTAAAGATGCCCGGCAGAAGCCCTACGACCAGCCACAAGAGGCAAAAAGCGTATACCGGCTGCTTCCAGCGCCACAACGCTAAGCCTAATCCGACCACAAATAGAGCGCCACTAACCGGCTCGAAGATCGGTCGACCCGGTAAATTGTAATGGGCCTCAAGATCACCTTGCCAGAAGAACATGCCAATGTTGTCGACGATGCTCTGCAACACGGGTCCAAAATCGCCGCCGAGCATCGCCTGCCACGGGACGGCTATCACACCAAAGCGCGGATCGGCTCCCGGCTGCGTGAGGAGCAAGACGAAAATAGGTAGGGCCATGACCGAGGCCACCACCAGGGGCAAAATGAGCTTGCGCGCGTGGGCTCTGTGCCACACAAGAAGATAGGCGGCAAAAGCGAAAAAGAGGACGAACACCATATATCCGGCGCGATAGGTGTAGAAGCACAAGCCTATTACGAAGCCCAGGCCCAGTTGCTTGACCAGAGAAATTCGATTTCTCCAAGAAATCGGATTACTTTCGTCGTTCACAAGCAAATACACCATCAACAGCGCCGCCCCCGCCGCTACCGGCGTCACGGCATTCACGCGTAGCGCCGCGCGCCCCATCCACACCGTCCAAAAGCTCACCGCCATCAGCCCGGTTGCCGTCACAGCTGCCCACCGCCCAAAGGCACGCGCGACCCATAAATACGTCAGGAGCAGGCCAAGAAGACTAAGCATGACCGACGGCAGACGCAGTTGCCAAGCTACCGGCATAGGCAAGGCAAACGAAGCAGTTAGGAAAAGGTGATACAGACCCTCGCGCCCTCCGGCCCTATCGTAGAAATACTGCGGTCCCTCACGCAGCGCATCGAGGGCAATCTCTCCGTTGAGGATCTCGTCATAGTGGGCGCCCAGCGGCACGCTATCCAGGCGATAGACGCGCATGAACAGCGCCACAGCAATAATGGCGGCTAATAGCAACAAGATAATGCGTTCCGACCGCTCAGATCGCAATTTCCTAGCAAACAATCCGCTCACGCTTTCACCCATTCACCCGCTCAACAATCACCGGCGTCAGCAGCAGACGGTCGGCAACCACTTCGCCGCCCTCCAACACCGGCAGTCGTTCGCCGCTCGGCTGGTGATAG
>CAYSMQ010000658.1:0-320 GCA_964432035.1 uncultured Ardenticatenaceae bacterium | reverse complement strand
CCGATTTCCATCTGGTATTCTCCGGCAGCAAGATCGGCCGGTATGGACAGCGGAAAATAGTTCAACAAAAGCTCGCCCCCGTTCTCAGGCCAGTACAGCGTAGCATATGTGTTGGCGTCGTAACCTGCAACCACGCGACTCTCCCGGTCCAACAGGTGCACAAAAAAGGTATATTGGCGTTCGGGGCGTTGCAGCAGTTCCCAGAAGAGCACCACCTGCAGCCGGTCTCCAGCCTGCACTTGCTCTGGATCACGCAAGTGGCCCTGGAATGCCAGTATTTCACCAAAATCGACCGGCAGTGTAATCTCATTTAATTCGTC
>CAYSMQ010000657.1:0-2061 GCA_964432035.1 uncultured Ardenticatenaceae bacterium | reverse complement strand
CGCGCCACCGGAGCCGGCGGGGTATACGGTGCTGGTGGTGGACGACGAGGCCCCGGTGCGCGAGGCGGTGATGGACGTGCTGTCGCTGGAAGGGATTCAGGTGTTGGCGGCGGCAAATGGCCAAATGGCGCTAGACATTTTTTCGGAGCGGGCGAGCGAGATCGACCTGGTGCTGCTGGACCTGTCGATGCCGGGCATGAGCGGGGACGAGACGCTGCGCCGGATGCGCGAGCTTGATTCGACGGTGCCCGTGATTCTTTCGTCGGGCTACGATAAGCGGGACTTGCGTCACCGTTTCAGCACGCGGGATCTGACAGGCTTCATTCAAAAACCGTACACGGCAAAACGGTTGAGCGACAGTATCTGGCGCTATCTGGCGGCGTTCCGGCAGTAAGGCGCACACGCGGGAAGGCTTACGCGACAGGAGTGCCGACAAAAGTCACCCTCCTCACCTGATTATTTACACTATACAGACAATCAGATTCACAGCTACGCTTATGGGTGAGCGCTAGCCGCGGCCTTCCAGACGCGGATGGAGGAAAATCCCATGAGTAATCGAATTCTTGTGACTTACGCGACGCGTACGGGCTCGACCGCGGGCGTCGCCGAGGCGATCGGACAGAGGTTGGCAGATGGGCGCACGCCGGCGGCGGTGGACGTGTCGCCTATGCAGGCGGTGTCGTCGCTAGGTCCGTATCGTGCGGTGGTGGCAGGTAGCGCCATCCAACGCGGGCAGTGGCTGCCGGAGGCCATGCGATTTATCCAGGTGCAGCAGCAGGAGTTGGTCAAACGGCCGTTCGCGGCCTTTCTGGTATGCATGACGCTGGCCATGCCCAACAGCGAGCGTTACAGGGAAAGTGTAGCCGACTGGCTGACGCCGGTGCGCGCTTACGTGCGGCCGGTCGGCGAGGGCCTTTTCGCCGGCATGCTGGATATTGAAAAGGTCCCGAGCATGCGCGACCGGCTAAAGTTCCGGCTGAGCGTGGCCATGGGCGTGTGGAAAGAGGGCGACCACCGCGATTGGGACGCGATTCAGGATTGGGCGGAGGCGCTGCGGCCGTTGCTGTTGGCAACGTAACAGTTCGCGCGTGCCCGACGGCCTGGTGAAATAGTAAAGGGCAACAAGGGCAACCGCCCCCCCTCAGAAGCGGGGTAGGAAGGCGGGCACCCGGTCGCTATACGAATTCCATGCCGCGCCGAATTCGGCGGCGAGGGCTTCGTCTTCGCGCCGGGCGCGAACGGCGAGGGCGGGCAGCATGAAGAGGCCCATGATGGGAGGATTGTCACATGAGGTAAATGACATTTACAACGTAATGTGGGGCCACCTTGTCGTTTACAATTTAAGTGTAGAGGAGGTGAACCCATGGCGGTGCAAACAGTAAATGATCTAATGACGCTGTCGCCGGTGACTGTACGAAACGATGCGCCTCTGCGCGTGGTGCTGGTGCGCATGCGGGAGGACGGGGTGCGACAGTTGCCGGTGGTCGACGAGGATGGGCGCCTGGTGGGCATCATCACGGACCGCGACGTGCGGCTGGCGATGAATTCGCCGCTGGTCCTGCACGACCGCAAGCAAGACGAGGAGCTCCTAGAATCGCTGACGGCCGAGAGCTGCATGACGCCGGATCCCATTACCATATCGCCGGACTCTCCAGCATACCGCGCGGCGGAGATGTTAAGCAGCTACAAGTTCGGCGCGCTGCCGGTGGTGGATGGGGAGGCGCTGGTGGGGATTATCAGTGTGTCGGATGTTTTGGATGCCTTTGCCTGGGGAGAGCGGGGGGCGGAGAGGACGGCGTCCTAGACCGTTTGGTCCTCTCTACAATTGATAGAACGACCAATCCTCCATAAAATGAGGTCGCAACTCCCCTTGCCAGAGAAGGGCGCGTCCGCCTAGGCGCCCTGCCAGGAGCTTTGGAAATGGAAGCGTACCTTGACCAGGTTTTTACGGTTGACCGCATCATGACGCCGACGGCGAAGTTGGCAGCGTGGCCTGTGGATGGGGATCCTGTGGCGCTCTGGCGGAACGACGCGTTGCGGCGCTTTGATCTGGTGCCGGCC
>CAYSMQ010000656.1:0-2061 GCA_964432035.1 uncultured Ardenticatenaceae bacterium | reverse complement strand
GCGGGCGGCGGCTTCGGGATTACTCTGCTTCAACTTGCGATTGCGGCCCTCACGATAGATGTACTCTTCGAGCGGGAGCCGTGGCGCTCGCGAGTCAAGCTGGAATGGATTCTTACCGTCGACTTCCAGATCAGGATTGTAACGGTAGAGAGGCCAGTGGCCCGACTTGACGGCGGCGTCCTGCTGCTCAAGACCGTAGCGGAGGTCGTAACCGTGGGCGATGCAATGCGTGTAAGAGATGATTAACGATGGGCCGTCATAGGCTTCCGCTTCGAGGAATGCCTGGACGGTCTGCTTATCACTGGAGCCCATGGCCACGCGGGCAACGTAGACGTTGCCATAGCTGACGGCGAGTAAGCCCAAATCCTTCTTGGGCAACGGTTTACCGGCGGCAGCGAATTTGGCTACCGCGCCTCGAGGCGTCGCTTTCGACATCTGACCGCCGGTATTAGAGTAGACTTCTGTATCAAGGACGAGAACGTTTACGTTGCGTCCAGAGGCCAGGACATGGTCAAGGCCGCCATAGCCTATGTCGTAGGCCCATCCGTCTCCGCCGACTATCCAGACGCTCTTCTTGACGAACACGTCTGTCATGCTTAGCAGGTCTCCCAGTACGGGGCGGAGAGAATTAACTTGCTCGCTATCGCTGGCGAGAAGCTCTTGCAGGCGATGCTTTAGTTCGCCGATGCGACCGCGCTGTGCGCGAATTTGCTCTTCGGTAAGCTGATCGGCAAATAGAATAGCATCTACTAGCTCGGCGCCGATGACGTCGCGCAGTTTGCGCAAATTGGCGGTGGCGGCTTCGATGCGCTGGTCAAGGGCCACACGCATACCGAGACCGAACTCGGCGTTGTCTTCAAAGAGGGAGTTGGACCAGGCGGGCCCGCGCCCCTCTTTGTTCTTGGCCCAGGGCGTCGTAGGCAGGTTTCCACCATAGATGGAGGAACAGCCCGTCGCGTTGGCGACCAGCATGCGATCGCCGAAGAGTTGGGTAAGCAGCTTGAGATAGGGCGTCTCACCACAACCGGCGCAAGCGCCCGAGAACTCAAATAGCGGCTCAAGTAGCTGGTTATACTTCACTTGTGTAAGCGGGATTTCAGTGCGGTCGACGTTTGGTAACTCCTGGAAGAAGTTCCAGTTCTCGACTTCCTGTTCGTGAATAGGCGCCTGCGGCTCCATGTTGATTGCTTTGAACTTGGGCTGTTGGCGGTTCTTCACGGGGCAAGCTTCCACGCAGAGCGCGCAACCGGTGCAATCTTCAATAGAAATCTGCAGGCTGTAAAGTTGATCCTTGTACTCCTTGAAGCGTGCTGGAGCTGACTTGAACGCCGGCGGCGCTTCTGCGAGCGCTTCCGTGGGGAAGATCTTCTCGCGGATCACGGCGTGGGGGCAAACGAAGACACATTTGCCGCATTGGATGCAGATGTCGGGATCCCAGACGGGAACCTCGGTGGCAATATTGCGCTTCTCCCACTTCGTCGTGCCACTGGGGTATGTGCCATCGACAGGTAAGGCGCTCACAGGCAGCTGATCGCCTTCGCCGGCGATGATGCGGGCGGTGACGGAGCGCACGAATTCGGGTGCCGTTTCGGGCACAATAGCGGGGCGCTCGAAGGTGCTGGTCACGTGTTCCGGCGGCGTCACCTTGAACATGTGGGAAAGTGCAGCATCCACGGCGGCAAAGTTCTGCTGTACAACCGTCTCGCCACGCTTGCCATAGCTCTTGCGAATGGCGTCCTTAATCTGTGTGATGGCCTCGTCGCGACTCAACAAGGGCTCGCCTGTGATTTCATCCATCAGGGCAAAGAAGCACGTCTGCATGATGGTGTTGATGCGGCGACCCATGCCGGTCTCTTCGGCCACCTGGTAACCGTCGACAACGTAGAAATTCAAGTTCTTGTCAAGAATTGTCTTCTGAACGCTGCGGGGCAAATGGTCCCAGACCTCGTCCGGACCGTATGGACTGTTAAGCAAGAATGTCGCGCCCGGCCCGGCAAGGTTGAGCACATCATAGCGCTCTACAAAGTTGAACTGGTGTACGGCGACGAAGTTGGCCGAGCT
>CAYSMQ010000655.1:0-2064 GCA_964432035.1 uncultured Ardenticatenaceae bacterium | reverse complement strand
TTCCTGTTCATCTTTAGTTTAATCCTGGTGCTGGCGCTCAGCGCCGCCAGCGCCATGGCACAATCGAGTTCGGCGCTGTGGTTTGTGTCCTATTGGAACAACACAAAGCTTGAAGGCTCGCCGGTCGCCACGACAAGTGAAGGCAAAATTGACCACGATTGGGGCACGCGTTCGCCGGTCCCGGGCGTAAATCAAGATAAGTGGTCGGCACGCTGGACATCGTTTGTGGACTTTGAACCGGGCACCTATCGCTTCACGACGGTCAGCGACGATGGCGTGGGCGTCTTCCTGGGCGACAAGCACATCATCTCCGACTTTAACAAACAGCCGGAGACGACTAACGTGGTCACCGTATCCCTGCGTGGCGGGCGCTACCCCATGGCTGTGGACTACTTCGACGACGTGGGACGCGCGTTGCTTCGCTTGCGCTGGGAACGCACGGGTGCGCCCGTGACCGGCGCGGAGGACGTGGCTATCGTCAGTAGCGGCGCGCCCGCGCCCGCGCCACCGCCGGCGACACAAGGGACTTGGCGGGCCAGCTACTGGAACAATACGTCGCTATCGGGCTCTCCCGTCCTGGTGCGCAACGAGAATGCCGTCAACCATAACTGGGGTACGGGCGCGCCCGGCAGCGCCGTCACCGTCGACAACTTCTCGGCGCGCTGGACCAATGACCTGAACCTGATCCCCGGCCGGTATAGCTTTACAGTCAGTTCTGACGACGGCGCACGATTGTGGTTGAACAACGAGCTGCGCGTCGACAGTTGGTTCGACCATCCGCTGGCAAGCTACGCTGTCAACGTCGATTGGCCTGGCGGCGTTATGCCCGTTCGCCTGGAGTATTACGAGCGCACTCACTTTGCACAGGTGCAATTGACGTGGACCCGTCAGGGCGCAGCGCCGGATACGGGTGGACAACCGACGGCTCAGGTGACGGCCTACTGGCTGAACGTGCGCAGGGGACCGGGCATTGGAAACAGCATCATCACCACCATTCCGGCGAACACCACGCTGACACTTATCGCGCGCAACGACGACGCCAGCTGGGTGCAGGTCATTTTGCCCGATGGGCGTCAAGGCTGGGTCAGCTCACACTATATTGCAACGAACTACCCGCTGATGAATCTGCCGGTGGGTTGATGTAGGAGAGGCCTGGGGTGGGTACTGAAGGGTTGGCGCGCTGAAGCGCCCACTACAAGCCGGCTACGAACCGTTAACAACGAAGCGCACCGTGCGCACCTGACCACCGGTTACGGCGCGCACGGTGCGTTCGATGGTGTCTTGCAGACGGTTTTGCAGCCAGGCGCCGGCTTCGGGTCGGGACACGGCGACGATGTAGGCGTCTTCTTCGACCGCTGCCAGACGGGCGTCGCGCAGCCAGGCGTCGAAGGTGGCGCGCGTCATTTGCAGCGACAGTTCGTCGAGGACGGCGCGCCATTGCGCCACGTGCGTGGCATCAAGTGCAACGGAGCCATCGTCGTCAGGTTGAGGGCCGGCGCGTGACAATTTTTCGGCAAGGACGGTCAAACCACGCCCTACTTCGAAAGGGAGATCGTCGAGCGGCAGGGTCGCATAGATTTCTCCCCATTGGGTGAAAAGGGGCAGCGAGGAGAAGCGCTCGAACGCCCTGTGTGAAAGATTCTGTGCGTGCCAGGCCCAGGCGTACACACGCCATTGCTCCCAACTCAGGCTTGCCATCTGCAGGTAATCGAGTGGCGGCGGGTCGGTGCCGCACAGTCGACTGATCACATAACTGACCGGTCGCTGCAGGCCATCTTGTTGTAACGCGTAAAGGACCCAGGCGACCGCTTCTTCCAGGCTCGGACGTAGACTCAGGATTTCGCCGCGGGCCGGTTCCTGTACGCCGATGCGATCTAGTAAAACATGCAGTGAATGTCCGCCAACAACAGCAGCAAACGAGGCCCGGGCCTGTTCATTTTCCCAACACCAGGCGTGCTGTTCCTGTTGGGGTACTATTCGCCGGAAGTCCTGTAGGGTGTTTAGTCCTATCGTCTCTGCCAGTATCTTATAGTATTTATAAGACCCCTTTTCTGTCTCCCACCC
>CAYSMQ010000654.1:0-2075 GCA_964432035.1 uncultured Ardenticatenaceae bacterium | reverse complement strand
GGCCATCACGGGACACAGAGCCACCGCGCCGGGCAAAAAGAGGCGAGCCTGCCACAGCGCCGCTGAATTGATGACGCCAAAGGTCCAGAAAAGAAACGAAAATAGCGCGTAGGCCAGCAGTAATTTGGCGACCGGAGGCATGCGCCGTGCGCCGTCATTTCGCGCGTAAAAGAGAAACAATGGCAAAAAGAGAAGGTATAAGGGGCCAATGGTTCCTTCCTGGCTGGCGTCGGTATAGCCCAGGGTCATGTCATAAGGTAAGCGCAGCAACATGATGGGATCCACGCCAATGCCGGTCCCCACCTCACTGTAGGCGGCGGCGCGAAAGTCGTCCCAAAAGCGCCCTTCAAAGAGGAAGGGATAGACCGGATTGCCGGTAAAGAACCAGTTTTTTAGGAGCCAGGGGAACACGAGTGCGGCCGCCGGTGTAACGAATAGGAGGAGTGGTCTCATACTGCCGCGCAAGTCGTGTCGACCGCGCCAGATGATGGCAAGCGCAATGAAAGCCACGATGACAACGGACGTGTACTTGAGACCCATCAAGAGCCCTGCCAGGGCGCCACAAAACAGCAACCAGCGTTCGCGACCCGTCTTACGCCACTGCGCGAGCGCAAACAGCGCCGCCAGCGCATAGTAGGCCAGCGCCAGATCGTTATAAGCCCAGGCCCCAAGCCTCAGGACGAGCGGTGTGCCGTAAAGGAACAGCACCGCACGCCACGGGTTTTTTAGAACCAGAGAACGAGATGAGAATAGATAGATAATGCCGCTGAGAAGAAAGCCGAAAACTAGATGAACCAGCCGCGCCGCCACATCACCGCGGATCTGCATCGCCAGCATAAAGAGCATCTCTAGAAGTGACGGGAAGTTCAAGTGCGGAATATCGATGCCTTGCCGGATAATACCCGTCTGCATGAAGAGCTTAGGGCCCTTAAGATGATAGAAGAGGGCGTCCCAGCTTGTCGGAGGCAACAGTGCCAGCGTAAGCATCATGCCCAGCGCCGGCAGCAGATATACGGCCATCATGACCGGCGGACGACTAAAATGCAACTGCCTAACGAGGTCAATGGCCGGACGAACTGTGATGAGCGTAAGCAGTCCGAGGACGACTAGCCACAGGGGACGCGACATCAATCCCAGCAAGCCAAGGGCTAGGCCCATGAAGCCCAATACGCCGAAGCCTAGACCGGTGGAGAGTAGGAGGGTAGAAAGCGCATCGCTCTCATTAATAATCAGGATCCGGTTGTAGAGTTGTAGACCGATGCCCGCTGCCGCCACAGTGATCCATGATACGGCGCCTAGATCCAGAAGGGCGCGCGCCACGGCGTCTGGTGACAGCGCCAAAGCTTCGACTGCACCGGCCAAATTTCGTCCTACATTGGCATCTACGGGTTTGTTGACGACAAAAAAGCTACTGATGGCGAATGCCAGCCAGATGATGAAAAGAGTTATCAGAGTCCAGCGTAACGCGCTACCCTTTCTTGAAGTAACGTTAACGCTCATAACAACTTGCGGCAGATTAGTAGCCTGCGAAGGCCGAAGGTTGTAAGCAATCTCTCACCAATTTTCGCTTCCAGCCATCTTCCGGTCTTTAGCAACCAGCGTGGTCCCGCAGGGACAAGTACACTGGCCTGGTACGACACAATCTCGAATCCGGCGCGACTTACGTACTCGCGCAGGCGGCGAAGGGGAATGAAGCGATGTGGGCCTTCCGAGTGGTGTAGGCTGGCAGCAGCCGCTAGGCCGTGTACGGGCTCCCACAATACGTTTGGTGTGCTAAGTACCAATGTGCCGCCGGTTCGCGTCACGCGACCTAGTTCCTGGATGAATCGGCGAGGATTGTCGAAATGTTCCACGGTTTCTAACGAGAGCACGACCTCAAACTCTTCGTCGGCAAAGGGCCACTCATAGCTGGAGATCTGTTGCCAGCGATAGTTCTCCAACCCCAACTGCTGGAGGCGCTGAAGACAGAGTGCGCCCATCTTGCGCGACACGTCAGCACACACAGCCCGACTGACTTTTCCCTGACGGTAGAAATAAGCCGTACCCTGACCGGTGCGCGCGCATACGTCTAACAT
>CAYSMQ010000653.1:0-2075 GCA_964432035.1 uncultured Ardenticatenaceae bacterium | reverse complement strand
CTTCGGCCATGCTAGCCGATACGGGCGTCTTCGCGAGCACGCGTGGTCCGCAACGAGGGTATCACAGGAAGATGTCTGTTCAAATTGAGAAGGTGCAGTCGGAAAAACAACTGCGCCAGTTTGTCGCCGTGCCCTGGCATGTTTACGAGCACGATTCCAATTGGGTTCCCTGGCTTTACTTTGAGCGCCTGGCGTTCTTTGATAAGAAAAAGAATCCTTTCTTCGAACACGCCGAGGCCGACTATTTCATCGCCCGGCGTGGCGGCGAGCCGGTGGGCGTCATTGCTGCTCTACTTAACCACCGCCACAATGAATTCCAGCAGGAGAACGTTGCCCACTTTGGCATCTTTGAGGTCATGAACGATCGGGAGGCTGCTCTTGCCCTGCTGGAAACGGCCTGTGACTGGGCGCGACAGAAGGGCGTAGAGCGCATCCTTGGCCCAATGAACTTCACTACCTATGACGAGGTTGGCATGCTTATCGAGGGGTATGAAAGCCCACCGGTGGTTCTCATGCCCTATAATCCACCCTACTACCTTGACTTCATGGAAGAAGCGGGCTTTGTCAAAGCGATGGACCTTCTGGCCTGGATTCGCGATCTGGACGCGCTGGTGGAGGAGCTTCCGCCCAAAATGCATCGCGTTATCGGCCGCGTCAAAGAGCGCTACGGATTGAACGTGCGCCCCATTGATATGAAGCGCTGGGACGAAGAGATCGAGATCGTCAAGAACATATATAACAATGCCTGGCAACGTCTGTGGGGCTTTGTGCCTATGACTAACGCAGAGATCGAGCATCTGGCAGAGAATCTGAAGCTGATTCTCGATCCGGCGCTGGCCTTTTTTGTGGAACGTGACGGGGAGGCCGTGGGCTTTTCGTTGACGCTGCCGGACGTTAACCAGCCGCTGGGCCGTATTCGACCTGGTCCCTCGCAGCTATCATCGTATCTCGCTGCAGGCAGGCTGTTCTTGCAGCGCTACAACACCGACCTTGTCCGTGTCTTTGCTTTGGGCGTCGTCGAAAAGTACCGGGCGCGCGGCGTCGACGCCTTGCTCTACTACGAAACGGCGCAGGCAGCGCTGAAGCGAGGCTATACGCGCGCCGAGGCTTCCTGGATTCTGGAAACCAACGAAAATATGAATCGCGTCATTGCCATGTTGGGGGGCGAGGTCTACAAAAAATATCGCATCTATGAAAAGGACCTAAACACAAAATGACAACAATGCTTGACCGCGCTCAGGCGCTCAGTGAAGAACTGGTGCGCCTGCGTCGCGATATCCACCGGCATCCGGAACTCGGCTTTCGCGAATTTCGTACGGCGGCGCTGGTCGAAGAGACCCTCGCCGAAATTGGCGGCATTGAGATAAAGACCGGTGTAGGGCGCACGGGGGTTGTGGGACAGATGGGCACAGGCGATGGGCCGACGATTGCCATCCGCGCCGACATGGACGCTCTGCCCATACAGGAAGAGAATGACATCGATTACCGTTCCCAGATTGACGGTGTGATGCACGCCTGCGGACACGACGCGCACACGGCTATTCTCCTGGGAGTGGCGCACCTGTTACGACAGAGCTTTCTGAAGGATAAGTGGGCCGGAAACGTACGCTTTCTATTCCAGCCTTCAGAGGAAATGTTTGACGAGAATGGTATCAGCGGGGCCACGGCGATGATCGAGGACAAGGCGATGGAAGGCGTCGACGCCGTCATCGCCCTCCATGTGGATTCCCACGCGCCTGCCGGCGATTGCCGCTTTGACGACGGCTACAGCCACGCCGCGGTCGACTCCTTCGAGGCCTGGATATATGGCACAGGGGGGCACGGCGCCTACCCGCACAGCGGCAGCGATCCTCTGTATATGCTTGGGCCGGTGCTCACAGCCCTCTACGCCATCCCTTCCCGCCGCATCAATCCCCTCAGTTCTTCTGTCGTCAGTTTGGGGCAAATCCAGGGCGGAAGCGCCAGTAACGTCATTCCCAGCGAGGTGTACCTCCAGGGCACGATTCGCTCCCATGAGCAAGAGGTGCGCGAGAAGTTATGGGCCGAGGTTGAGCGCGCCCTTTCCCTCAGCGAGA
>CAYSMQ010000652.1:0-2082 GCA_964432035.1 uncultured Ardenticatenaceae bacterium | reverse complement strand
TGCCGCATAATGCGTTTGTAGAAAGCGCCAGTAGCCTGGAGATTAATCCCCAGGCGACTCCAGAGCAGCGCAAAGCGTGGTGGTTTGATGCGGAAACGCAGATCGCCCTTTTCGAGGAATCTATCGCCGGTCGCACCTTCCACGGTGAAACGTTTCCCGTTTACTGGCCTAACCTGGGACCGGAAGTATACGCTGCTTTCTACGGCGCTCAGCTTGTGTATGGCGACGTCACCTCCTGGTCAATTCCCCTGCTGCAAGACGTCGACGACGTCGAGCGCATCCGGCTAGATATGGAGAACGAGTACTTCCAGACATTGGAGACGATGACGCGGCTGGCTTTGGAACGCTGCGCAGGCCGCTATCTTGTCGGCTACACTGATCTACACCCGGGTCTTGATTGCGTCGCTGCCTGGCGCGATCCGCAACAACTATGCCTGGATATGATCGACCGCCCACAATTTGTGGAACGGCTAAGCCAGAAAGCCATCGCCGACTTTGAGACGATTTACGATCATTTCGACGCCATTCTCAAAGCTCACGGTCAGCTTTCGGTGAGCTGGATGGGTATTCCCTCTCGCGGCCGCATGCACATTCCAAGTTGCGACTTTTCCAGCCTGATATCGCCTGCTTTTTTCCGCCGTTTTGCGCTGCCTATCCTGGAGCGGGAAGTCAAAACGATGACCCACAACGTTTTTCATATGGATGGCAAGGGCGTCGCCCGCCACCTCGACGCCATTCTCGGCGTGCCAGAAGTACACGCCATCCAGTGGGTACAGGGCGTCGGCGACGATCTGCCCATCATGCAGTGGGTTCCCTTCCTAAAAGAGCTACAGGCGCGAGGGGCGCCCATCGTCGTCGATCTGGCGCCTGATGAACTGCAATCCTTCATGGATGTCATGGAACCCGAGGGACTCTTTCTGTGCATGGCATCCGAAAACGAGGCGCAAGAACTAGCCATCATTGACCGACTCCTGTGCTGGTCATAAAGGTTGGCAGGTCACTGTCATCCAAGGAGAGAATAGATGGTCCGATATGTGTGAAGTAGTTTCGCGAAGTTACTGTCGATCCATCACACGATCCTTCTGTGGAGGAAGAAAATGATTAAGAGAACTACCCACTTTTTAGTACTGATTCTGATCCTGTCCTTACTCGCCGCCTGCCAGGGCGCGCCGGACGTGACCGAAGAACCAGAGACCGAAGCTGAAACCGAAGTAGAAACCGAAGCCGAGACGGAGACCGAAACCGAAACGGAGACGGAAGCCGAAAGCGAGGAAACAGCCGTCGAACCCGTCGCCCAACAAGAGGGCGACAAATGGTGCGCCGGAACCGACATCGTCTTCTTCCCCGGCGGCCCTCCCGGCGGCCCCTTTGCCAGTGTCGTCTATAACGGCGCGTTACAAGCGGAGGCGACCCTCGGACCAAACGTCGAATACGTGTGGTCCGACTGGAATCCGGAGCAGATGGTTACGCAGCTAGGCGAATCCATTGCCACCAATCCCGACGGCATCGCCATCATGGGCCATCCCGGCGATGACGCCTATGGGCCTCTGGTTGAAGAGGCTGTCGAACAGGGTATCATCGTTACCAGCCAGAACACGACCTTGCCCGAGCTGGAATCACGTTATGCCTCCGACGGCTTTGGCTACGTCGGGGCCGAGCTGTATGACGCCGGCTACTCGCTGGGCGCCGAAGCTGTGAATCGTTTCGATCTGCAGGAAGGCGAACGCGCCATGGTCTGGGGCTTGCTGGCGCAGGCCGGACGCGGGCAACGCACGCAGGGCGTCATCGATGCCCTGGAAGAGGCGGGTATGACGGTTGACTATCTGGAGATTGACGACGCCACCAATGCCGAGGCCGCAGCCGGCGTTCCTACTTTCGTCGGTTACGTTTCCGCCAATCCCGACGTGCGTCTCGTAGTCACCGACCACGGCGCACTGACTGCGACGCTAGAGACCTATCTAACCTCGGCCGATCTCGGACCCGACGACGTCTTCGCCGCCGGCTTCGACCTCTCTCCGGCCACCGTAGAAGCCATCCGCGGCGGCTGGACCGACCTCGTCATCGACCAGCAGCAGTGGCTAC
>CAYSMQ010000651.1:0-2084 GCA_964432035.1 uncultured Ardenticatenaceae bacterium | reverse complement strand
CCTCGTCAACAGCGGCTTGCCGATACTGGCTCATGTCGATGCCCCTGGCGTTGACACACTCGTTCAGGGGCATGAGCGCGCCGCGGGTGGCATAGGTGCTCAGCGCCGGCCGGTTGGTATAGATCAGATCCGGCGGATCGCCGCTGGCGACGGAAGTGAGGAATTGCTGCTCGTCAAGGGAGCCGTCGGGGATGTTCAGTTCGACGTCGGGATACTGCTGTTCAAACTGGTCGACGCGCACGGTCGCGACCTCATCACCCTGGCCAAAGCCAAGGACGTTCAGAGTGCCGCTGATGTCGCCGGCTGCAGCTTCTTCCTCTGCCGGTTCTTCTTCGACGGGCTCTTCTTCAGCCGGTTCTTCTTCGGCCGGTTCTTCAACTTCGGGCGCCTCGGTGGGTTCCTCTACAGGCGGCGCCTCCGTAGGCGTTTCGCCGCCACCACAGGCGACAGCGAATACAAATAGAAGGATCAAGACTAAGCTGAGACGGAAAATAGACCCTTTGTGCGATGGTTTACTCGAAAGGTTTGACATTTCTCCTCCAATCTAGATGCTGGCGACGTTCTCTTGGGAACGGGCCAGTTGTGGGAACCGGCAAAGATGCCGGAAGTAGAGTGCCTGGCGGTGGGCTTAAAGCGCACGCCGATTGGGCGCACGAGATAAAACAGGCCCAGAGAAAGGCCTCGCGAGGATGAACCAGGCACTTTGGACGATCTTCCACGACCAAGTTGTTAAGGGTCGCAAGCGTAAGGCTGGCCAACAGGAGTCATTATAAAGGATTGAGAAGCGGCCTGTCAACCAGTTTCGTAAAGATTCGGGCAGATATGAGCATTTTCAGCCATAAATGCGCGCCTAAATGGTTGACAATGGCCTATGCTGTCCCTTATAGTGGATACTAATCATTCGGAGAAGCCCATGACATTACCATCTCAACGTCGGCGCCAGATCCTGGAAGAGATCCGGCGCGCGGGAGCCGGATCTGTCAGTAATCTGAGCATCAAGTTTGACGTTTCAGAAACGACGATCCGCCGCGACCTACGCATTCTAGAAAAGGAAGGGCAAGTCGAGCGCACGCACGGAGGGGCGGTCACTCAGCGCAGCGACTCGAACGGGCCCACGATTATTGCGCGCGAAAAACGCAAGCGCCTTCGCGCGTCACAGAAGGCGCGCATGGCACGCTACATCGTGTCCGAGTTCATAGAGGACGGCGACAACGTCGCGCTGGAAGGGGGCACGACTGTCAACGCCATCGTGCCACTGTTGAATGATAAATCGGACCTGACGGTGGTGACCAACGGCCTGGCAATCACCAATGATCTGCACACGGCTTTGCGGCATAACAATGATGCGACGATTCTTTGTTGTGGGGGCATACTGCGGGGCGTGTCTTCGACGTTTGTAGGGCCGGTGGCCGAGCAGTTTTTCCGGGGTTTTCATGTAAGTAAGTTGTTCCTTTCGGCGACGGGCCTGACGTTGGAAGCGGGCGTGACCGATCCCAGCATGCTGGAAACACAGGTGAAGCGAGCGATGATCGCGGCGGCGGGAAAAGTCATCATGGTCATGGACAGCAGCAAGTTTGGTGTGAAGTCGCTGTTAACGGTGATGGACGTAGAAGAGATCGATATTCTGGTGACAGATGACGAAATCTCTGAAGAACTGAGAGCAGAGCTTGTGAAGCGGGGCGTAGAGGTGCGAGTCGTGGACTGACCGGGCGGGAGCGAGGGGTAGTCGCTAATTAGCGCAATTCGTTTGCTCATAGGTAAATTGCAGTTGAAGGAGTCAGGCGCGTGTGGTGTCATATGTCACGTGTCATGTTTCATATGGTAATTTACACTCTAGCATCTGCGCCGGTTGGTCCATATGGGGTATAACCCTACCCTAAGTGACACTTCGACCCTATTCTTTTGTGGGGATGAGATCGTGGTTTGGCGGGGGGCGTGGTAATATGGGGCGACGGCAGACGGCGGACCGCGGACGGCAAAACCGTGTGGAGTGTGATCTGTAGTGTTTAGAGTGTTTGCTCCCTCACTACTGCTTTCGCACACAAGCTCCAGACCCAACAGTCGTCTACCGTCTGCGGTCTGCC
>CAYSMQ010000650.1:0-2093 GCA_964432035.1 uncultured Ardenticatenaceae bacterium | reverse complement strand
CCCGAGGCGCCCATCCACTCCGCCACCACGGCCCCCACCAACGATAACGGCGCCACCACGCGCAAGGCAGCGAACAGATAGGGGCGCGCCGCCGGCCAACGCGCATGCACAAATATCTCACGTGGGGCCGCGTCCAGCGAGCGCATCCACTCTACGATAGCCTTATCCGTGGCGCGGAACCCGCTCAGCGAGTTGATGAGCACCGGGAAGAACGTCAACAGCGCCGTGACGATCACCTTCGGCGCCGCGCCAAACCCCAGCCAGATGGTCAAGATTGGCGCAATGGCTATGATGGGCGTCGATTTTATTAAGAGCGCCAACGACATCACGCCCTGTTCCAGCCGCTCCCAGAAATTGATCAGTACCGCCAGCGCCAGCCCCACCGCCGTGCCCAGGCACAATCCCGCCAGGGCCTCCAGCAACGTTAGACCGGCCGCCTGCAACAGGCCAAAGGGGTTTGCCGCCAGATAGTCTAACACCGCCAGCGGACCGGGAATCAAATAGACCGGCGTATCTGTCAGCCGCACCCCCAGCTCCCACAGCACAAATGCAGCCACAACAATGGCAACCGCCGTGCCCGTCCCACGCCCCATGGGATTTACCACAGAGCGCACAGAGGCCACAGAGTTACTAGAGATATCCGGCTGCTCGATACCGCTAAAAGCGTCCATCTCAACCCTCTCCACTCTCTCAGCCATCTCCTACTCCTCTGCGCTCTCTGTGGTCTCTGTGGTTACCCAACAACCCCCGCGCCTGCCGCAACACCTCCTGAAAGGCCATGGTCGTATCATCACGCGGGCGCGGCAGATCGACCCGCACGTCACCGGCCACTGTGCCCGGTCGCGGCGTCAAGACGACCACACGATCCGAGAGCCGTATTGCCTCGTGCATGTTATGCGTCACCCACAGCACCGTGGGACGGAAGCGGCGCCAGATGTCCAGAAGCTCGTCCGCCAGGGTGGCCCGCGTCAGTTCGTCCAGCGCAGCAAACGGCTCGTCCATCAGCCACAGCGACGCGCCCGTAGCCAAGGCCCGCGCCAGCGCCACGCGCTGCTGCATGCCGCCGGAGAGCGTCTGTGGATAGGCGCCGGTGAAATCGGCCAGTCCCACCATTTCCAGTAACGCGGTAGGAGACGACGACCCGTTTGCCTCGGCCTGCGCGTTAATCTGTAAGGGCAGGGCTACATTCTCCAGCACCGTGCGCCAGGGCAGCAGCGCCGACTGCTGCGCCATCCAGCTAATGCGCTTTGCCGCGCGCATCGACTGCGGCGGCTCGCCCGCCAGGAGCACCTCGCCGCGCGTCGGTTCCATGAGGCCGGACACCAGCCGTAACAACGTCGATTTGCCACAGCCACTGGCGCCCACCAGGCTGACGAACTCGCCCGGCGCGATGTCCAGCGACACGTCGCGCAGCGACAACAAGGGCTCGGGCTCAGCAGGGAAAGCGTGCCACAGATCTCGTACCTGCACGTCAAGGGGTTGCTCGTTCATGGACGACCCAGCCCCTGCTGCCCGCTGATACGCTGCGGCGTCACGCGCACGACGTCCCATCCTTCGGTCTTGCACAGTTCCTCGCGCTGTCCTGCGCCACGACCCAGATAGCGCACGGCAAGCCGCCGCCGCAATCCTTGCAACCCGCCCGGCGCCTGATCCGGCGGCACGCGCTCGGCGTGTCCCACGATGAACGCCCGCCGCAACGGAGGCCATGGCTCGTCAATCGTCAGCGACACGCGCTGTGATTCGCGCACCACCTCTTTCCACTGCGCGCCGGGGGAGGCTGCCAGCCACACGAACTGCCCGTCCCACTCGTACCATAAGGGCAACACGTGCGGCGTGCCGTCCGCGCGCACACAGGCCAGCCGCGCGCTCCACGGCCCCTGCAAAAACTGCTCAATTTCATCCTTGCTCAAGGGTCGATTTGGTCCCAGCGGCTCGCCCACCGACCAACCGTAGGGCTGGTACACAGCCGCGCCGAGGCGGTACGAAAGCCGCGCCGCGGTCTGGCCCACTTCGTATAGTATGGATTCTTCTGTAGAATCAGTGTGCCGGAAGCGGGGAATGCTAACCTGTAAGGCCGCCGCCGGCTGCACGCC
>CAYSMQ010000649.1:0-2096 GCA_964432035.1 uncultured Ardenticatenaceae bacterium | reverse complement strand
AGCGTCTATGCGCGCAAAGTCCCTCGACTACTTCCAAACGAGCCGCCGCGCAACCTACATCCAACAGCAATATGCGATTGAAAATCCAAAGAAATACAAAGGGTATGGTGAGTGGGCCTGGGGCATCACAGCCAGCGATGGCCCGGGCGACATGGTTAAAATTATCGACGGCGTCGAGCGACGGTTTTGGGGGTACATGGCGCGAGGCGCGCCGGGAGGGCCTGATGACGGCACGCTCTCGCCCTGGGGCGTCGTGGCCAGCTTGCCCTTTGCGCCTGAAATCGTCCTGCCGACGATTGACTATTACAACGAGAATTATTCGTTCATGATCAGCGACTATGGCTTTAAGTGCAGCTTCAATCCCACCTTTCCCGATGGCGACCGAGGCTGGATATCCCAAGGTTACTATGGTCTCGATCAGGGACCTATCGTCATCATGATTGAAAATTCCTTTAGCGGCCTGATTTGGCGCCTCATGCGTCGCTGTCCATATATCACGACCGGTCTGCGCCGGGCCGGCTTCGAGGGCGGCTGGTTAAGGGAGCGGTCTTAGACACGGCGGCGGGTTACCCAAACACATGTAAGAGAATCTACATACGGATTAGACCGTGCGCAGTATGATGGGTATACAAACGGACATCAATGCGATTCACAACCTAGGCCGGCCTTACGCAGAACCATTCTGCATCGATGTCTTCGAGCCATAAACGATTCACGCATCACCAAAAGGAGAATACTCATGCGTAAACGTTACTTGCCTATCGTTGCTATTGCCTTGCTTGCCTTTGCCCTCGTCGCGGCAAACTGGCCTCACAATCCGCCACCTGACAACTTCGGCTTCCAACTGGTTTACATGGCGGATGGTACTTTTGACCCCAGCACTGGACCATCGGCCGAAGAATTGGCTGACTGGTTCCATAAAGATGTAATGGACCGCTCCGAGGAAGAGATTCACGCCGAGCGCTAGAAAGCGTTGGACCACTTTGAAGACCAGTTTGGGTTGGAGTTGGATCTGGAGGACGTACAGCCTTTCGGCCAGGATCCACGTACTGACTATCGCGCCTACAAGATTACGGGCTACAATGTCCCCGAAGAGGGCTGGCTGGTCCGCGATGGTGGGTTCCGGGTTAACATTCCTGCCGGCACAACCCTTCACGGTGACTTCGGTGGTGAAGACGGTATCACACTACCCAGTGATGGGTTTGTCGTCTTCGGCGAATACAACATCGACGTCACCGGTCCGGGCAACAGTAACCGCCTGGAAGACATCATTATCCACTACGAGTCGGAGAGCCCCATCGTACCCAGCCCCGATTTCGGCACCGCCTTCCTCTGTCGGGTAACAAGCGATAGCTTCGAGGATCATGGCGGCGGACTCGCTCAGGGCGTCTTCAAGATGCACACTACCGAAGACGGACGCCAGATCTCCAACATCCGCAACGTAATCACCTTCCCGGGCCTTGGTTTTGAAGCCCAGGAGCTGCTGCCATAACCGTTCCAAAATCTCAAAATAGACCGTAAGTCAACAGCGGCCTCTGCCTGGTTCTTGGCAGAGGCCGTTTCTTTTCTCTACATGCAACGGTATATCTGGCTAGCACCGTCGTGCGATTGCGCTTGTATGCCATCAGACATAGAGTGTGCCAGTACTGGAATATCATGGTTGATTCTGAAGTAGAAAGTCTCAAATTGCACAGTCAGGAGTTACGGCAGCACCTCTTCGCTGTATCTGGCATGTGCTGCGCGCCCCCAGAAAGTGGCGACGAGAGCGGCGACAACGCTGAGCGGCCAGACTCGGCCCACACAGCAGCGTCGGAGGTGGAGCGCCTGCACGCCGAAATCGAATCCCTCCGCCTGCGCGCTAAGCAAGCGGCGGCGACCTGCACGATCTGCTCCACAGCCATGCAGAACAAAACGCCGGTTCTGGTGGATATGACTAAAGGATGTCTTCACCTTTCCACTGAACTGGTACGCTCTGAGCAGCTAAGCAAGCACCTTGCCGTACCTATCCTGGATAGGGAGCGCGTCGTCGGCGTGCTCAATGTAGCTACGCGATCGCAACAGCCAAATCTCGCCTCCCAGAAGCAGATGCTTGAGGC
>CAYSMQ010000648.1:0-2108 GCA_964432035.1 uncultured Ardenticatenaceae bacterium | reverse complement strand
TATAAAGTAAGTAACATAGCGATGCTACCCGCGCTTACCGAATCGCTCTGTGAAAAAGCGCGCAAAATTGACTTTGTCTGACGGTCGCAATTATCATACTCGCGTACAAGCAGGGACAGGTTGACATGAGGTTCATTCGTCTACACCAGATCGAAGAACGCGATACCGACACCGTAGGAAGCAAAGCAGCACGGCTGGCCCAGCTGCAAGCGATCGGCTTCCCCGTGCCGCCTGGCCTGGTGCTGACCACCGCCGTTTTCCGGCAGGCAATGGCGCCGTACTCGGACAAGCTCGAACATATCTTGAACGGTGTGGATTTGCGGAAGCCGGCGCGAGCCGAAGGGGTTGCGGAAGCAATCGGCGAACTGCTTGCTCCACTGAAGCTAGCTGCTGCCATCCAATCATCACTAAGACAAGAATTAGCCAAACTGCGTTCCATCGGCGCCGAGTTCGCCGTGCGCTCGTCGGCAATAGCCGAAGACACAGAAGCAGCCAGTTTCGCCGGGCAGTATGAGACTGTGTTGGGCGTCTCTACTATCAAGGAAGTTATCGAAGCCATTCTCACCTGTTGGCGTTCCTATTACCGCGCTAATGCACTCAGCGCCCGCGCCAGGCAGGCCGATATAGAAGATGGCGGCATGGCCGTCCTCATAATGCCACTCATTGAGGCCGAATGCGCTGGCGTCGCCTTCTCTGTAGATCCGGTGCAGCAAAACGCCGACTACGTGTTGATCAACGCCGCCTGGGGCCTGGGTCCCGGCGTCGTTGGTGGTCATCTGCCCAGCGACACGGCCTGGCTGCGACGCGACAACTTGCGCCTCGACCGGCATGACGTGGTAGAGAAGACTGAGCAAGCCGTCATCGAAAACGGCCGCTTGCGGTATGCGCCGGTTCCGCAGGAGCAACGGCGCGCGGCGTGCTTGCCTGCTGACTGGCTGACGCGTATTGCGCAATTCGCCCTGACGGCCGAACAGTGGATAGGGACGCCACAAGAAATCGAATGGGCCATTGCGGGCGGTCAGGTTTGGCTCTTGCAGAGCCGCCCCATAACCGGTCTGCCTCCGACCTTGATGCAGCGCAAACCGTTTCCCGTAGCCTGGACAGATAAGAAGGAGCGACGGCACCTCTGGGAGCTGACCTACTGGTCGGAGAGGGATGCCCCGCCGCTACTGCCGGTCGAACAAGACTATGCGACCGCCATTGAAGACACACGCGAGGAAACCTGTCGCTGGCTGGGGGTGGAGCGTAACTCGGAGACAAAGTGGATCAACGGCCGGCTTTATGCCCGATCAATTCCGGTGGGCCTGCCCGAGGCCGACATGCACGTTCGCCGCGCTGCCTACGCCGATTTGAAGGATCGCTGGCGGCAAGACGGTCTCACTAGCTGGGACTACTGGGGACCGGAAATCATGAGTGCCACGGAACGGCTGCGCTCCTTTGAAACAGGGACGGCGGATGATTCGGCGTTGGCCGATCATCTGGGGGAAGCATTGGCGGTCGCTCGCCGCCATAATATGCTTCATCCGATGATAACCATCCGACAGCCCGATTCCTACGTAGAAGCCTTCAGCGACGTCTCCGGACTAAGCGGCGAGGCGGCTACAACTGAAGCCTACCACCTACTGGAAGGATTGCCGACGCCAATGACACGCCTCATTGATGACCTGTACAACCTGGCCCAGGCGGCGCGATCGCATCCAGCCGTGGCCGCGCTGGTAAAGTCACCCCCATCGGATGTCCTGGAAAAACTGCAAGCGCTACCCGAAGCAGCCGATTTGCGGCAGCGACTTGATGACTTTCTGGCCGAATATGGAGAGCGGACGGGCCACGGTTACGGCTCGCACGCTAATCTGAGCACCCCAGCCTGGCGTGAACAACCACAGCTCGTTCTGCAGCTGGCGGCCCGTTTTCTAAATCCCGCCGTGGAGGCGCCGAACGAGGTGCGCGCTCGGGCGCAGAAGGCACGCGATGCGCGCGTGGAAGCGCTATGCGCGGCTTGCGATGACGCCGCAGTCGTAGAGAGGTTCCGGCGCGAGCTAGACTACGCCCGCCGCGCTTTTACCGTGCTAGAGGAGCACAACCACTACATCGACCAGATGGCCCTGGGT
>CAYSMQ010000647.1:0-2123 GCA_964432035.1 uncultured Ardenticatenaceae bacterium | reverse complement strand
CCTCTCTGCTATCCTATAGAAGTTCCAACACGCAGCCAGACTAAAACGGAGGTCCCCATGTCCAGCTACTACGTAGAAGAATCCGCCGTCATCGACGCCCCACCCCAACGCGTCTACGACATCCTCGCCGACTATCAGGAAGGCCACCCCTCCATCCTGCCCCAACAATACTTCAAGCGCCTCGACGTGCTCCAAGGAGGGCGCGGCGAAGGCACCAAGATATACATCGTCATGAACGCCCTGGGCACAACCGCCGAATACACCATGACCGTCACCGAACCCCAACCCGGCCGCGTCCTACAAGAAGAAGACCAGGACGCCGGCGTCCTCACCACCTTCACCGTCGACCCCCTCGACGACGGCGCGCGCAGCCGTGTCACCATCGCCACCGAAGCCCGCACCGCACCCGGCCTCCGCGGCCAACTCGAAAAACTCGTCACCCTACCCGTCAGCCGCCGCATTTACCGCCAGGAACTGCAACAACTCGCCCAGGTCGCCCAATCCCAGGGCGCAGCCGGCGGCTTCGCCTAACACAGCCCGATGTAGCCCGGGGACGCTTGCAAGCAACCTCCGGTTGCCTTCATCCTCGGGCTACTTTTCACCCCTTCACCCTTCACTCCTCACTCAATTCGCCATCGTCCTATCAAAAAGACCTACCCGGCGCCGGCCTCGCTTTAAGCAGCACATAATCCTCCCGTAATAGTGCGGTAAGATCTCTGTTCTACAATACTTGCATGAGACGTTTGTTTCAGGCCCTCAGTCGTTCCCGCGATGGTGCCTTTATCATGAATAAGAACAACCAGATCATTTTCTGGAATCGGGCAGCACAGACGCTTCTCGGTTACACAGCCGACGAGGTCGCCGGCAAACTGTGCTACGAAATCCTTGGCGGGCGCGACGATAAAGGTCGCACGCTATGCCAGCGCTACTGCCGTATAGTGGTCAGTGCTGCCCGAGGCGAGATACTGCCAAATCTCGATGTCCTGGCTCGCACGCAGAGCGGCGAGCGGCTTTGGATAAACGTAACGACATTCGCCATACGCGAAGCCGCGCCAGAGGTTGGAAACGTGATTGTGCATCTCTTTCGCGACGCCAGCGATAAGAAAGACAACGAGCGCTTGCTCAATCAAATTCTAGAGCTTGCCGCAGAACGAAAAAACGAAACTGAGCGCTCCGCCATTTCCATGCCGGGCACAGGGCCTGTGTCCGATCCCCGCTTCGACGCCCTTACGCCGCGCGAGCGAGAGGTGTTGTTCTTGCTTGCTCAAGGGCTCGGTACGGAGCAAATGGCCGACATGCTCAGCATCAGCCCCACGACCATCCGCAATCACGTGCATAATGTTCTAAGTAAGTTAGAGGTGCACAGCCGCCTGGAGGCTGTTGCCTATGCCTATCAGCAGGGCCTTATCGACGTCAGCCAGTGATTAACGACGGCCCAGCCGGCTACTCCCGCACCAAAATAGTGCAAACGACCCAGAGAAATAGGCAGCGCTCATCTATCCTCTGCAGTGCTCTACACCTTACACTGTAACCATTACACTTCTCGGGCGCTCGGCAGCAAGCAGTGGCGCCCCAAAGCTCCCCTGTGGAGAAAGGAGATTACCAATGCGTAAGCTACCATGGTTCGTGCTGCTCTTGGCCCTGCTGCTCCTGTTAGTCCCAAACGCGACCGCTAAAGGCGTGACCACCGCCAACGGCTGGTACGAGGGAGAAGAAATCTACTACATCGATCATGGCGTCGAAGAAGGGGTGACGGCGCGAGGGGAGAACGACATCTACCTCATCGGCGGCAATCGCGTCTATCAGGCTCAGGTCGTAGAGTTCATTCCCGGTGAACCGGGATACTCACCTCACTGGAACGCGCACATCGTCCATACCGCGGCGGGCGTGACGTTGGCCGACATTCTCGCATCACCCTACGTCTCCGAGCATTACGCCTCAGACGGCGTGCTCTTCGATGACGTCGAAGATATTCTCGCAGCCAGAGACGCCGGGCTTGTTACGGTTGACGCGCTGGGTATTGTTGTCCTCTGTCCGGTCATCTCCGAGGAAGGCGCCGAAGCGCCTGGCAACAATCCTTTGCCGGAAGATTTCCCGCCCTTCCCCGCCGAAGGATTCTAAAG
>CAYSMQ010000646.1:0-2136 GCA_964432035.1 uncultured Ardenticatenaceae bacterium | reverse complement strand
CACCCACACGTCGACGGCGCGGTAGGTGGGGCCCGGCGCGTCGTAGTCGGAGCGGTCCAGCTCAAAGATATGGCAGACGGTGTAGTCGCGCGCGGGGTTGTCCAGCTGGGCGATGGGGTCCGTCGTCGCCTCGTCCTGGCCGCTCACGTCCACGGTGGCCACGTACAGCTTGCCCGGCTGGGCCTGCGCCTGGCGCTCGTGCCGGCCGCGCATGAGCCGCTGCCTGCGCTTCGGAAACAGGCCGCCCTCGGCGTCGATGGGCTTCAAGAAATACTCGGACTGGATGATGGGATGGGACTTGCCCAGCTGCCTTATTTTCCCCTGCAGGAAGCGACCATAGTTCTGATTATCGCGGCTCACCTCGTCGGGCATGACCATGAACACGCGCTGCCGGCCGTCCCTCCGCTGCAGGGCCTCGAGCTGCACCTTCTTCTGCCACAAGGCGTCGCTGCTAAACCTGACCGTGCCGATGTACAGGGCGCTGGCGTTGTTGGCCGCGCGCATGGGCTCGAACACGGCCTCGATGTGGCTGGCCTCGTTGTCCTGCAGCTCGTCGATGACCATCAGCCAGTGCGCCGTCTCGCCGCGACTGAACGCGCCGGGATGCGACGACAAGAACACCACTGCCGCCTTGCCCAGCTGCCGCCTGGTCGGCCGCGCGCCTCGCGTCCACTGCCCGGCGTTCCACTCGTTGTCCAGACGCTCCTCCAGTCGCCGCATACCGCGGCCCACGCCGTCGCCGATGGCGCCGAAAACGATGTTGCCGCCGACGATGTGGAACATGTTGAGCAGGTAGACGAGAAGGTGGGCCACGGCCTCGTTCTTGCCCGACTGGCGGGGAAAGACGAGGAGAAACTCCATGCCCCGCTGGTTGAGGACCGAGTCGATGATGGCGTGCAAGGGCTTGACCTGGTAGTCGTACAGCGGCATGCCCAGCACAAGCTCCGAGAACAGCTCCACTCGCCTGAGAATATATTTGGCGGCCTGCGCGACGCGGCTCATGGGAACGGTTAACGCGTGAACAGCGTCTCCAGCACGAACGTCAGCGCGGCGCCGACGATGGCCACGGTCAGCCAGTCCACGCGCTTCTTGAGGTCCTCGTAGTCGCGCCGTAGCTCCTCGTAGTGGTGCAGGATGGCCTGCTCGAAAGGCGTCGTGGGGTCCAGGCTGATCGGCTGGCGTGGCTCGCGTCGCTTCTTACCCAACGCGGCCAGCGTCTGGCGTAGGCGTTCTTCTCCACGTTTCATACCAGGTCGATGCCCCACTCGTTGCCCAGCTCGGCCAGGGCCTGGGCGATGGCGCCGGAGATGCCGTCGGCCGCGTCGCCGGACAGGGCGCGTTGCGTCTTCAGCAGCGCGGCGATCGTCGTCGTCGACTTGAGCACCAGGGGACCCAGCGCGGCCAAATCTTCGACGGAAAGCTGCTGAAAGTCTTGATGCTCCAGGTACTCGAGCAGCCGTTTGAGGTAGATGCGGGCCACGGCGATCTCGTCGTCCAGGCTCTGGTTCTCGGCGAGCGTGACCAGGGAAGCGATTTCTTGCGGCGTGAGGCGCTGGGAGTAGAAACCGTGGCGCGTTGCGTTCTGATTGCCGGGCGGCGCTCCCGCCCCCACGTTTCTACCGCTGTGTGCGCTGCACAGCGGCGGGCTGCTGCCAACGATCGCCCAGGCCTTGCACGGCTTCCCGGCTTTCGTGACGGCGCTGCAACGGACTTTGCTGCTCATTGGGCATCCTCAGGTCGGCTAGTGACAGGGCAGTTTCGAACAGTGACTTGTAGATGGCGGCTCTGCGCGGGTGGGGTGAGAGGTCGTCTGAGGATCTATCTGCCATGCTGCAATAGTAGCATAGTCCCGGCCGCCTGGTCAAAACTTGGCCCATATATGGGGGTGCGAGCTGGCACAATCCGGTAACATCCGTCTCCATGATATGATGAGTAAAAGGAACCAGACGTGGGGTGATATCATGGCAGAAGGAGATACTCAACGACAAACTCCATTACTCGCCGTTATTGCGCTGCTGACGCTGGCCGTCGCCGGCGCGTTGGACTATGCAATATTCCGGCAGAGGCTTCAGTTCAATGGCCTGGTTGATACCGGCCAAGGGAGCTATCTTCTGCTCACGGTGCCAAGTGTCGGCG